>NZ_JBRCHD010000043.1:0-40942 GCF_053489755.1 Rhodoflexus sp. | reverse complement strand
ACGGGTGTTCACCTCTTCCCATTCCGAACAGAGAAGTTAAGCCCCGTAGCACCGATGGTACTGCCGTAATAGGTGGAAGAGTAGGTCGCCGCCAGTACTTACAATCCAAAGCCCTGCGTCTGATGAGACATAGGGCTTTTTTGGTTTGATAAGCCCTACCCTACCTGTCGCTTAAATCTCCGCAAAAGGTAAAGGAAAGATTAAACCGCTGTGAATTGCATGACGGGGCAGCAGGGATGATTTAATGCTACCTATATGCAATCCCTACGAGATAAAAACTGCATAGTAGATGATCCATTTTAGCATTAGTATTTTCCAACAACACAAGTAGCAGGGAGTTGATCATGGCATTAAAGACTTGCAATTAAAATAGCATTTTTGGTGCTGTCAGCAGAATCTATAATAATTCGTTGGAAAACTTACTTTGCAACTCCACTGCATGGGGTTCTAAGCCTCTGATTTGAAGCCAGTTGAGAAAAGCTAAAACTCTTTCAGGCTGCATTGTACCCCAGTTTTCGGCAGTGCCGTAGAAAGCCGCAGTTTGCTGTTGGCTGCGCACTACATCCACATTGGCGCGATCGCGGTCGCTAAGAAAAGGTTTGAGTACGGTCGCGCTTTCTTCTATGTGTTGCTGCACATAAAGAAAGCCTTTCTTGGTCGCTTGTAAAAATTTTCGGTAAGATGCCTCATGGGCAGCAATTTTTTCATCAGCAACTAATAGCACGGGCGAATAGCCATAAGGAATACCAAAATCTGCCATGCGAAAATAGTTGAGTAGGATGCCTTTTTGTTCTGCTTCCACTCCTTCCCAATTGGTGAAAATCCAAGTTGCATCAGCTTTTCCTGCCAATAGCGTATCCCAGATACCCAACTTTTCGGGGTAAGTAATCTGTAAATCGCCCTTGCCCCCATCGTTGATAATCATCTGCCGCACGATTTCATCTTCGTAGCGAGCTTTGTAGGAGGCATATATTTTGCCGTCCAGCAACTGCGGGCGATTGATGTTAGACGCGGCAAGTGTTACAATCGCGCTCAAATCTTCCTGCAAGAGTGCTGCAACAGCCTTCACGGAAAAAGGTTCGGCTTTGGTATTCAGGCTGATAACACTTTCAGAGGGTGCAATTGCAAAATCAACCTCGCCGAGCATCAGTTTTTTGGCAGGCGTAACGGCATAGTTATCATTGCCGGGGTGCAGGATTTCTACCTGCAAACCTGCCTCTGCATAAAATCCGAGTTCCTGAGCTATGAAAAAACCCGTATGATTGGTATTGGGAGTCCAGTCAAGCGCAATTTTGATAGTAAACATGTTACAATAGGATTGGTTGAGTAGTACCAAAATAGTTGCTGTCAGCTAATTGATACTTCCTTATCGTCTTTTTGGCTCAATTCTCTGGATAGCAGTACTTACCTCCGATACACAAAACCAGCCCAGTGCAGGCAGCGGCGCGCTCGCCGGGGTGCTGATATTTGTACGTGTGTTTTCTAATGGTCTGGCAAAAAGCCCACTGTTATTGATTTGATTTTCAGCTTGCGCCAAAAAATCATACGTCTGCTCGTTGATAGACCAGATTTCTACACGCACCTCGTCTCCTACCTGATAAGGGTCTCGCGAGTCGGTAATGCGGCTACGAATAGGCGAAATAAATGCAAATCCGTCAGAACCTGCACCTGAACCGCGCACCGCATTGAATGCGTAGTTGATCAGTGTCGGGCGGCTAATAAATTTGCCGTTTTTGTAGGCGCGAATCCAATAAAAGTCGTTCTGTCCGGGCAAATCAAAGCCAAAAAACTGCGCATAATAGCCCTCCTGCGCATCGCCAAAGTTGGGGCGTTCCCGAAACTCATAGGTAATAGAATCTACAACAGTGGTGCGATTCAGGCGGGAACTTGCCGTGTAAACCTGCCCTTGATAGCGCACAGTCAGGCGAAATTCATCACCCACATCACCAAGTCTTTCATTACCAGCAGGCTGCCAGCGATATTCACCGTTTTGACGCGTATCTACGAATATCATTCGGCGGTTTTGTGTCAGGTTTTCAACAACAACTTCCGCGCCTTGCACAGGCGGAGTTGTAGTGTTAAAATAAGGTGCAGTATTGCTTAGTCGGATTGTCTGCGGCGCATTTTGATTAGCGATAAAAGCATCAATCACTAACTGTGGGCGCGACGGTGCTAAATCAACAGTAACAACATCTTCACAAGCGGTAAGAAATGCAATCAGGAGAGTAGAAAGCAAGTAGCGAAAAAAAACTTTCAACATGAATCAAACATCTGGTTGGCTATCTGTTAAACGATAATCAGCCGATTGTGTTTAGTTTTTGATGTACAGTTTCTGGATTTTTCTGATGGGTCCTGGGCAGTATTTCTGATGACAGGCAATACAAGAAAGTACGAAGGTATTGAAATTTTGCACCTGATCGCCCTCATTTTGATAGATGCGATCAAGTGCAAACAGAAATCCATTGCTAAAAGGTGCAAAATTCTCGTCGCGCACTCCCGCGTCGGTAGGTGTTGCTGTGTGAATGGCTTTGAATTTTTCCCTGAAATCTTCGGGCAGGCGCTTTTCAAGGATGGCTTTGCGGATGGTTTCTGAGTCGTCGTACATGGCGCGCATGAGTAGCGCGAGTTCGCTGTCGTCGTTTTGCGGCATCGGCTGCGGGCTGACAAATCCGTAGCCCCCAGCCGACACATATATCAACAGCGCCAGCAAAAAATGCAGGGGCTTCATAGTTTATTTGCTTTTTTGATAGCCTTTGATGATGACACCGTTTGCTTCAAAGGTAATTTCTTCCTTAGGCGCAGTAATTTTTGCGATTTCGTCTTTGCTTTTGCCTGCATCTTCGGCGTAGTGGCGCAATTCGTCCACTGTGCGTACTTCTTTGCGGGCTACCCCTTCAAAAACCACATCCAGACCATCTGCACCGCTTTTAGGCACAAAAAAACCATAATCTTTGAACCGCACTGTCATTGTTTGGTTGTTGCCAATGTCAACGGTCATCCAGCACCCTTTTTTCAGGCAGGTTTGCACGATTGTGCCTTTTACTTTAAAAGCTCCCTCGGTTTTGTCTTTCATCAGATTGGCAATTTCGGCAGCGGGTATAGCGCCGTCTTCGGTGATTTTATCGCCGTAATAGCTTAGTGCATCTTGGGCAAACAGGCTTACTGAGAAGCCTGCCAGACAACTAATGAATATGAATGCGAAGAGTTTATTTTTCATCTATGAATCATGCGTTTGAGTTACAACAAAATTAGTTTCGATTGGTGTATTTACTACGTATCTCGGCAATTTGCTTCATTTTCAGGTCTGTCAATGCTGCCTCCTGATCTTCTACCCACTTAGTAAGCGGATATTTGTTGTCCGGATGCTTTTCATGGTAATAAACGTACTGAATATTGAACTCCTTGAAAATTTGGTCGTAAAGCGACTCGATCATTGCAAAATTGGCTTTAGGATTAGCTTTCAGACGCTTTAGTTCCTCATTTTCCTGTAAAATAACAGCTTCCATGCCTGCAAATTCAGCTTTCACTACGCCTGACTTGCCTTTTTTAGCTCCCTCTCTTGCTTTTTTGATGGCTTCCAACATCTCGCGGAAAGCATATTCATCAATAAAGAAATCAGCCGAGCGGAACTCAGGCTTAATCACAAAGCCGATCACACTTTCATTATTAGCCAACTGACGAAGCATCAACTGCTGTTTCCAGTGGCTGATAGTTTCCATATCTTTAATACTCATTTGCTTCCAGTTTTTACCGTAGTATTCTACCCAGAGCGAAGAGTCGAGCGGATTACGCATTAACTGCTTCCATACATCAGGTACTTTGCGAGGATCGTTAATCCAGTCAGTGGTTCTTGCTCCCTGACTCACATTACCTGCGCTTAGGTCTTGTGCAACAACAGCTATACCCGTCAGGCAATTTAAAAACAGCAACGCTACCAGATATGGCAACACAAATGTTAAGTGGGATTGAGGTAAAAAGCGCATAATGATTCAAACTTTAGTTTCACTATTGCAATTATTGTGCCTATGAATCGGCTGCCCCAGCATCGCTGTCCTGAACGAACAACGTAAGCACAGCAGCTCCGGCGAGAAGTACTCCGCCTAACATAACTGCTGCCAAACGGTCGTTGTTCAACCATGATTCCATAACTTTTCCGAAGAATAGCGAAGCAATAATTTCCGGTAGTACAATGAAGAAGTTAAAAATTCCCATGTAGATCCCCATTTTTTCCTGCGGCAGATGGCGCACAAGCATTGCATAAGGCATGGAAAGAATGCTTGCCCAAGCAATCCCCACACCTGTCATTGATATAAATAATTCGTATTTGGTGGTCGCAAGCCCTACGTACCACAACCCTCCCGCACCTGCCAGCAAGCAAATCGCATGGGTCAGTTTGCGCCCGATTTTATCGGCAATCAGTGGCAAAAGTGGAGAAAAAAGAAAGGTAACTAACGAATAAAAGGCAAAGCAAATACCTGCCCATGCTACGCCTTCGGCATATTGTGGCGATTGGGTATCGGTTGCACCGAAAGTATTGCGGGCAACAGCTACCGAAAAATAGAACCACATCAGAAAAAGTCCGGGCCAAGTAAAAAATTGCACTAATGCCAGTTGTCGCATGACCTTAGGCATTTTAAAAATATTTTCAAAAATTTCCTTTACGCCATTGGCAAACCCGCTGCTAGCGGCCTTCTTTGCTTTAAATTCCGCCAGATTGTCAGGAGGATACTCCTTCGTGGTCAGAATAGTGTAAATCACTGCGAAGAAGAATGCGCCTGCGCCCAGATAGAACGAAAGTTTTACTGTTAGAGGAATAGTTCCGGATGCGTGACTACCCGAAAAACCAAACCAGTTTTCCAACATCCATGGCATTGCGGAAGCAATAACCGCCCCTAAGCCTATAAATAAACTCTGCATGGCATAGCCTTTTGTCTGCTGCGACTGTGGTAGCATATCGGCAACGAAAGCCCGAAATGGTTCCATGCTGATGTTGATAGAAGCATCCAAGATCCAGAGTAGCCCGGCGGCCATCCATAGTGCTGAGGAATTAGGCATCAGTACAAGGGCGATCGAAGAGAGGATCGCACCGATAAGAAAATAAGGTTTACGCCGACCCAGTGGTGTCCATGTGCGATCGGAAAGGTAGCCAATAACAGGCTGCACGAGCAGCCCGGTCAAGGGGGCGGCCAGCCAAAGCAGCGGAATATTTTCAGGTTCTGCACCGAGATACTCATAAATAGCACTCATATTGGCCATTTGTAGCGCCCAGCCAAACTGAATACCTAAAAAACCAAAACTTATGTTCCAGATCTGAAAAAAACTGAGCAATGGCTTGTGGTTGTCGCGTACTGTCATGTAGAAGTGATTTTCATTTTACGCACAATATAAAACAAAGCTCCCTTTGTTTTGCATCAACAAAAACCCTGAGAACAATTTTGCTCTCAGGGCTTTTGTTAATGACAATTGCTAAGCTAGCTTAAACGTTGTCTGCAACTTCAGATTTTTTGCCGTTTGCCAGTGTTTCTTTTGCATTTACCACCAGCATTTCTGCAAACTTGGTCAGTTTGCCTTTGCTTATTTCCAACTGCTCATCGAGTTCCTTCTTCAACTCAATTGATTTGCGGGCTATATCCTTTTTCAATTCGGAAGCCTTATCTTCCATATCTCTGCGTAAACGCGCAGAACTATCAGCCAAACGCTTACGAGTTTTTTCACCTTTATCGGGTGCCAGAAGTACTCCTGCCAGTGCACCAATTGCAACACCTGCCATCAGTGCTAATAAATTGCTTTCTAATTTGCGCATAAAGAAAAGTAGTTTAGTTGTAAAACAGTTGGTACGTAAAAACGAAGCATAAAGTTACAAATTTGTCAGATAATTAGCATAGCGTCGCCATATGTTAAAAATCGGTAGCGTTCTTTAATAGCTATCTCATAAGCGCTCATGATAAGATCGTAGCCTCCAAATGCACAGGTTGCCATCAGCAGGGTGGACATTGGCTTATGGAAATTGGTAACTAATGCTGAACAAATCTTAAACTCGTAGGGCGGAAAGATAAATTTGTCCGTCCAGCCTTTGCTGGGCTTCAAACGTCCGCTTGCTGAAACAGAGGTTTCCAAGGCACGCATAGAAGTTGTACCAACGGCACAAACTTTTCCGCGATTATCCAAAACCTCATTGACCATCCGTGCAGTATGCTCGCTCACTTCGTACTGTTCCGAATCTGTCTTGTGTTTGGTTAGGTCTTCTACATCTACTTCTCGGAAAGTACCTAAGCCAATGTGCAGGGTAATTGGCTCAATATTTACATTTTGCAACTGTAAGCGACGCAACAACTGTTGGGTAAAATGCAGACCTGCCGTAGGAGCAGCTACCGCACCGATAGGGTCGGCAAAAATGGTTTGGAAACGTTCGTTGTCAATTGCCTCGTTGCTGCGCCCGATTTCGCGAGGGATCGGCATTTCCCCGAGCGTATTGATGGTTTTATAGAAATCTTCGGTATTTCCATCGAACAAGAAACGAATTGTACGACCGCGCGAGGTTGTGTTGTCAATTACCTCTGCCACAAGTTCACCATCGCCAAAGTACAACTTGTTGCCTACGCGTATTTTACGTGCGGGATCTACCAACACGTCCCACAGGTGCGCATCTGCATTAAGTTCGCGCAACAAAAACACCTCTATCTTGGCCCCTGTCTTTTCTTTATTGCCATATAACCGTGCGGGAAATACTTTGGTGTTGTTGATCACCATAATATCGCCCTGCTTGAAGTAATCAATAATATCTTTAAATATTCTGTGCTCAATTTGTCCGGTATTGCGATGGACAACCATCAGTCGGGATTCATCGCGGTTTTCTTCAGGATATTTCGCTATTGCATCGTCCGGCAGATCGAATTTAAAGGCAGATAATTTCATGTATGCTACTCTATTTAGTCCTTGTGCTTTAAAAAAACTTGGTTCTTACTGTAAAAGTTCTGTGTAAAAAAGTTGTAAACGCAGGCGCTCAGACCGCACAGGTGTCCGCTGATCACCAATAATTAGCAAATTGGCAGGTGAGGTATTCAGAAGGCTCATCAAGAGCACTCCTTTGTTTGATGCCCGCCCGTCCAGCAATTGCTGGATGTATGTCGTAATATCCATGTCCGGATAGTTGCGGCCGGCAGCGATATAACTGACTTCCATCCGCAGATTTGGGTTGCGCTCTTCAGGTACAAAAATTGGCAAGCCTGTGGCTGTACGCACCAATTGTCCACTGGCATTGGAAATTCCCAGAAATATGGTCGCAGGCGGCGGTGCGTTAATCCTGCCGGATGCTTCATAGTTCATTGCCGAAGGCACTACCGAAAGCAATGCCCGATTGATCATTACGCGCCTGCCGGGTCTTATAATGGATTGCAGGTATGGAATTTGGATGCGTGTAGCAACCCCCATTCCGCTGTTTACATACCCCAGATTGCCTATCTGCTCGGTCGGAATGCTTCGGCGGTCAGGCAAACCTGCCAAAACTCGCGCACTACTAAAGTCAGCATGGAGTCTCGCAAAGGCTTTACCATCGCTCAATACTACCTGATTGAACAAATCCCGTGCAGTATTGTAGAAGAAAAAGTTATGTACACGCGAAACAGTATCAGCTGGATTATTGCGAAAATAAATGGCCATCCGCGACTGAATCAAGTCAAAGCCGAATATGGCAGCATTGTCCGGTCCTTCCGAAGCAATGCGAATACCTTTGAAGTATTTCTGAAAATTGGCCTGATTAGCCAACTCGGGTTGTCCTTCTTTGCTGATCAGATCGCGTGCAAAGGTCTCGCTCAGCCTGATGCGCATAGCGTTCCGGTTGCGTGGCAATTTGTACTCCAATCGTCCTAATTCTTCAGCCACAGGCAGACGATCGAACGAATAGTAAGTACGCGCAGTATCAGGCAACTCCGCTAGCCGATTAACGACAATTGTTTGCGCAACTGTTGTATCGCCATACTGATAGTTATAGTCCAATACAAGCACAAGCGAATCAAAGATCACCGTTCTACTTTCCTCGATGGTAAATCGAAGATCATTGCGCGGCAGTAAAGTTTTGAAAAAAGACTCTGCTCGCAGCGTACCTGCATCAGGATCAGCTACACTGCCAACCAAAATAAAGTTATCGGTTTGAATAGAGTCAACGTATTGTACGCTGGTTTGTAAAGTAAGCGTGTCTGTGTAAAGCGTGTTTATTAGTTCGTTTTGCCGGATATCCAGCGTGAGGTCAAAATTGTCGTCGCAAGAAGTTAGTGTGCTTATTGCGACAACAATCATCATAAGACCCCATCTTTTGAGAAGGGATGACATACGTATGATGACGATGATGTAATTTAAAATACCGGTAAAGATACTATCAATTAGCAGACGAGCAATTCAAAAGCTCGTTATAGATGCTGTAATAGGCATCGGTGAAAGACTCTGCTGTTTCTTCTATCGTGGGAACAGGTTTACCTAAGAGCCTCTCCAAATCAGGAACTACACGAGCTGCATTAGGATCTGCCTTCACAACTGAATCAGAATATTGTGCGCCAATGCGTATGAAGCCTGAATAATCGAAGGGACGCAGCGTTTGCAGTGCCTCATCGTCAATGTCGAGCATTCTCACCTTTCCTACCAGTGACTCATCAAACTGATAATCAAATTTGCTGTCGTAAACTGTAAACACAGTTTTAGCGTCTTTGAACATCGGATCGTTGCGGTAGGTTGTCTTCAGGTATAAAGGAATCAGGCTGGTCATCCAGTCGTTGCAATGTACGATATCTGGAGCCCAGCCTAATTTTTTTACAGTTTCGATCACGCCTTTGCAGAAGAAAACGGCCCGTTCGTCATTGTCCGCATAGAAGCGGTTATCTTTGTCAGTGAAGACGTGTTTGCGTTGGAAATAATCTTCATTGTCAATGAAATAAACCTGCAACTTGGCATTGGGAACAGATGCGACCTTGATAATCAGTGGCTTTTCCTCATCGCCTACCGCTATATTAATTCCCGAGAGACGTACAACCTCGTGGAGGCGATTCTTGCGTTCGTTAATTAAGCCAAAACGCGGGACTAAAATCCTGATTTCCATGCCCCTGTCATGCATCACTTGGGGGAGCTTTCGCACATAATCTGAAACAGCAGAGGTTTTTAAGAATGGATAAATTTCGCTGGATACGTACAGGATTTTAATTTTTGACATAGCGAAAGGTGGGTTTGAAGTGAACAATAGTATATTGCAAAATTACAAAAATTAATTTAAAACTAACACAAATCGTTTTGTTGTCGTATTATTGCGGACTAATTACCCGATTTATTGCCTTTTGAAAAGTGCAATTTTTATGCGGAAATTCCTGCCATTCCTCATCTTTTTCTTACATGAAAATATTCCGACAGGCTGCCGAACTGACTCAGTGGCGCAATGCTAACCGACACTTGTCTGTTGGCTTTGTTCCTACAATGGGCGCATTGCACAGGGGACATATCTCCCTGATTGAACAGGCAAAAGCAGAAAATCCGTTAGTTATTTGCAGCATTTTTGTCAATCCGACGCAGTTTAACAACGCTAATGACCTGAAACATTACCCGCGCACATTGGAACAGGACATCGCAATGCTGACAGCAGCCGGCTGCGATGCGGTTTTCCTGCCTGATGAGGCTGAAATGTACCCTACGCGGCCGCAAATGCAACTCAATTTCGGTAATCTGGAACAGGTGATGGAAGGCGCGCACCGCCCCGGACACTTCAACGGCGTAGGGCTGGTAGTGAGCAAACTGTTCCACATGGTGCAGCCCGACCGCGCCTACTTTGGGCAAAAGGATTTGCAGCAGTTCCTGATTATCAAGCGGTTAGTGAACGATTTATCGTTTCCCGTGCAGTTGGTTTGCTGCCCGGTTATCCGTGAGGAGGACGGGCTGGCAATGTCTTCGCGCAATATGCGGCTGAGCACCGAGGCAAGGCAATACGCGCCTACCCTGTTTCGTGCATTGGTAGCGGCAAAAGAACGCATCCTGCAAGAAGAAAGTCCCGACGAAGTTTGTGCGGAAATTGTCCAAAAATTAAACGAAACAGGTGTTTTCAGTGTTGAATATTTAACGCTTGCCGATACGGAAAGTCTGGTAACTGTTCGCCAACCTCAAAAAGGCAAGGAATATGCGCTTTGCATTGCAGCTTTTCTAGACGGTGTGCGGCTCATAGACAATGTGGTGTTCCGCATGTAATCCGACGGGATTGATTTAGCTTTGCAGCGACCGACTAACGGCAACTTCATTCGTATTTCTGACACCTTTTTAACATTTAATAGTTGAGCCGAATTTCTCATGTTTATTCATGTCTTAAAATCCAAAATACACCGCGTTAAGGTAACGCAGGCAGAACTGAACTACGTAGGCAGCATTACGATAGACCGCGATTTGATGGATGCTGCTAACCTCATTCCGGGAGAAAAAGTGCAGGTGGTCAATAACAATAATGGAGAGCGTTTTGAAACTTATACTATCCCCGGCGAGCGCGGCTCGGGGGTCATTTGCCTCAATGGCGCAGCAGCCCGTCGCGTACAAGTCGGCGATATTATCATTATCATTGCCTACGCGATGATGGATGCCAAAGAAGCCGCCGCTTTTCAGCCTTCGCTGGTTTTTCCCGACGAAAACAATCGGCTGCTGTAAGCGTTATACCAATGTCATACACTTGTTTTCTTACTGAGTTTCTTTCTTGTAATTGTAAGGTTTTTTCTTGCCGGAGGGTGTGTAGCGAAACCACTCTCCGGTTTTTTGTCCCTGAGAGAAATGACCTTCGTACTCTAATTTGCCGTCCGGATAATAAAATTTCCACAGCCCCTCTTCTTTTCCGTTGACGTAAGCGCCTGCCTGAATCAACTGTCCTTTTTCATTGTAGATTTCCCAGTCGCCATGGGGCAACCCTTGTTTGTATGCACCGCGCTGCCGCAGCGAGCCGTCAGGGTTGTAGTGAATCCATACCCCTTCGTACATGCCGTCTTTGAAAATACCGTGCTTGCGGATGCGCTGCCCGGGATAGTAGAAAATAGCAGAATCTACCTGAATGCCATTACGCCAGTTTTCCTTGCGTTCCAGCTCGCCGCTGAGCGCGTAGTATTTGGCAATACCGTTGAGTTCACCGTTCTGATAGGTTTCAATAGCGCTGATATTGCCATTTGGATGGTAAAAATACCAGTAGCCTTGTTTCTTGCCATTGAGCAGTTGCCCCTTAGATTTGGGCGTAGTAAAATCAGGATAGGTTTCAATTACTTCCTCTTGCGCAAAGGCTGCGCCCGCCAGCAACAGGAGGCAAAGTGTGATCAGGAGTTTGTTTCTTTGCATAAGGCTATTTGCGTGATTTATGCTCAGACCCGACAGGTTTTAAAAACCTGTCGGGTTTAATGCAATTATGACCAACAATCAATTTACAAACATCGTGCAATTATGCCGCCTGCACCTGTACTTTGGGAATCTTTACCTGCTGCAATACCATCAGCCCTGCCATGAAAAAGATGGAAAGCGCAATCGCGCTGTTGCGCATAGAACCTCCCGAAAGCTGAATAATAATGCCGTAAACCATTGTCCCTAAAACGGTTGAACATTTATCCAACACATCATAAAAACTGAAAAAAGATGCCGTATCGTGCGTATTGGCGGGAATGAGTTTGCTGTAAGTTGCCCGCGAAAGCGACTGCACGCCTCCCATGACCATGCCTACGCCGGCAGCGAGCAGATAAAAGCCCATCGCGTCGTAAACAAAGTAGGCGGCAGCGCAGATAGTTACCCAAATCATCAGGATGATGCTCAGTGCAAAACGGTTGCCTTTGGCATCGGATACGCGCGCAAACAGCGTCGCGCCTGCAATAGCTACTACTTGCAGTAATAAAATCGTGGCAATCAGTTGTTCGGTTTTCAATTTGAGTTCATCGCTGCCAAAGAGGCTTGCCAGATAGATAGTTGTTTGTACGCCCGTATTGTACAGGAAAAACGACAGCAGAAAAATGCGCGTGTAGCGATGGTGTTGGAGGCTGTGCCATACTTTTTTCAGTTCTTTGAAGCCATGCCCCAGCAAATTGGAATGGAATACATGTCCTTTACGCTCCTGCAAGCCGTTGAAGGTGATTTGCGAAAAACCGCCCCACCACAACCCAACCATCAGAAAGGAAATGCGCGTGGCAATGCCTGCATCGGGCAGCCCAAACCATGCAGGCTGCTGAATCATCGCCAGAATGACAAGCAGGATGAGTACACTACCCAAGTAGCCAAAGGAAAAGCCCTTCGCACTAATGCGGTCAAACTGGTCTGCCGTGGCTATTTCGGGTAGAAAGGCGTTGTAGAACACCAACGCACCCGCATAGCCAATGCTGGCCAGCACCGATGCGATGATGCCTAATTCTATATTGCTGCCTGTGAAAAAGAACAGGGAAAGGCAGGCAGCTGAGCCAAGCATTGTAAAAAAACGCATGAATTGTTTTTTTGAGCCTCCGTAGTCGGCAATGCCCGAAAGCAGGGGAGAAAGTACAGCAATCAGCAGGAACGAAAACGCAATGGAATAGGAATACAGCGCTCCTTTATCCACACTCGTGCCAAAAAACTGCACCATGCGCCCGCCAAAAGCACTTTCCGTTACGGCGCTGTAATACAAAGGAAAAACGGCGGTAGTGATAACCAATGAATAGGCAGAGTTTGCCCAGTCAAAGAAACACCATGCGCGGATGGTACGCGGCTGATTCAGTTCCATGTGGTTTGTTTAGGAGTGAGTGGTTTCGATGAATTTTAACATATAACTCTCAAAATCCGGTAGCACACGGATTAAGGTGGATAACGCGAAAGAACGCAGATTTTTTTGATTATTTTTCCCTGTCCGACAACTCAGGAATAGCTATAATAGCTTTTAATAATCCCAATGTTTCGGGGTAGATTTTATCCCGTAAGGATTGCATATTGGTAACATTGAAATCATCCCTGCCCCTCTTTTTCTGCTGCATGTGGGCTGTATAGGTAATTTGTGAAGAGGGGATGCGACTATTACTACCGATATTTAACCCTCTTCGGGGTAATCTATCCATCATGCCATTCATAATGGTATAATTTTCATCAAACATACAACAAATATAATAGCCCTACCAACCGGATTTACTTATGAACAACATCCTTCAGCCAAGTTAGCGAACTGCCCTGCAAAAAGCAAAACGGCTTACATTTACAGGCAAATAGCTTACCTTTGCGGCGTTTATCTTTCGTCATGGCTGCAAAGTACGTATTTGTAACAGGGGGCGTAACTTCTTCGCTCGGTAAAGGGATTATTGCTGCTTCATTAGCCAAGTTACTGCAGGCAAGAGGTTTGTCCGTTACTATCCAAAAGTTTGACCCCTACATCAACATTGATCCGGGAACGCTCAATCCTTACGAGCATGGCGAATGTTATGTAACCGAAGACGGTGCAGAAACCGACCTTGATTTGGGACACTACGAGCGCTTTCTAGATGTGCCAACCTCGCAGGCGAACAACATCACCACCGGACGCATCTACAACAACGTTATCACTAAAGAACGTCAAGGGGCTTATTTGGGCAAGACAGTACAGGTAGTGCCGCACATTACCGACGAAATCAAGCGCAACATCTACCTGCTCGGCGAAACGGGCAAATACGATGTTATCATCACCGAAATTGGTGGCTGCGTGGGTGATATTGAGTCGCTGCCGTTCATTGAGGCTGTCCGCCAAGCACGTTGGGAACTCGGTGCGGAAAACTCCGTCGTGATCCACCTCACGCTGATTCCTTACCTGAAAGCCGCAGGCGAACTGAAAACCAAACCAACACAGCATTCAGTAAAGATGCTTTTGCAATCGGGCGTACAGCCCGATATTCTGGCTTGCCGTTCCGAATACCCGATTCCAGCAGATATTCGCCGTAAATTGGCGTTGTTCTGCAATGTGAGTCTGGATTCTGTCATTGAAGCCTTAGATGCAGAAACCATCTACGACGTTCCCTTGCTCATGCGCAAAGAGCGATTAGATGAAATTGTAGTGGAAAAATTGCGCCTGCCCAAAGAAGGTAAACCCGATATTGAGGCATGGAAGCACTTCCTCGGCAAGTTGAAAAACCCGACCAGCGAAGTAAGTATTGGGCTGGTGGGCAAATACGTAGAATTGAAAGATGCCTACAAGTCTATTTCTGAGGCATTTACTCACGCAGGAGCTGCGAACGAATGCAAAGTAAACCTGCGCTGGATTAAAGCCGAGAGCCTTGTAAACAAGGAAGAAGCCGCTGCCGTTCTGAGTGATCTAAACGGCATTCTGGTGGCTCCGGGCTTTGGCGAGCGCGGCATTGAAGGTAAAATCAACGCTGTAGAATTTGCCAGAGTGAATAATATCCCGTTTTTTGGCATCTGTCTAGGAATGCAATGCGCCGTTGTGGAATTTGCCCGCAACGTACTGCATCTGGAAGGTGCAGCCTCTACGGAAATGAATCCCGCCACACCGCATCCGGTAATCTCTATGATGGAAGACCAAAAAAACATTACGCAAATGGGCGGGACGATGCGTCTGGGCGCGTACCCTTGCGAGTTGAAAAAAGGCAGCATTGCCCATAGCATTTATGGTGAATTAAAGATCAAAGAGCGCCACCGCCATCGCTACGAGTTTAATAATGCCTACCTAGAAATGTTCCAAAAGGCAGGCATGATTCCTTCGGGCATCAATCCAGACTCGCAGTTAGTGGAAATAGTTGAACTGAAAAACCATCGCTACTTCGTGGGCGTACAATTTCACCCTGAACTGCGTAGCACCGTTACACGTCCGCATCCGCTGTTTGTGCGCTTTATAAGAGAGGCCATGCAGCATGCTGCCGACGAGCATTACGCTTAATTACACCTTTTGCAAACCCTGTAAAATCCTGCAAATTACACTCAATTTATCATGGATAAAAATTCAACCATTGGCATTGTCCTGATTTCGGCCATGTTGCTGATTTACCTGACGTTTTTCGGCGAGGGCCCACAGCCGCCACAGCCTGCCACTACCGACAGCACACAAGTAGTCCAACCTTCAGATGATACGCCCGCCGTACTGACTCCCAATAACCCGGAGGCTGAAGCGATGGCGCTGCCCGACTCGGTTTTCAACCGCAAATATGGACTCTTTGCAGCCGCTATGAAAGGTGAGGCACAGGATGTAACACTGGAAAATACCGACATCAGAGTAACGCTCAGTACCAAAGGCGGACGCGTGAAAGAAGTATTGCTCAAAAACTACGTTACCTACCAAAAAACGCCGCTCGTACTGATTGATGAGTTTAGCAGCAAAACTTCTGCGCAGGTTTCTACTTCTTTCGGTGAGGTAGATCTGCACCAGTTGTACTATTCGGTAGCGCAAAATGCTGATGGTCAGGTAGTTTTTCGTGCGCAGTTAGACAGTACTCGCTACATTGAGCAGCGCTACATGTTGTCAAAAGAAGGCTTTGTACTTAGCTGGCGTGTCAATCTGGACGCTTTGGGCAGCGCTATTACCAATCGGCAAGTACGCTTTAACTGGACAGATCGCCTCAAGCAACAGGAAAAAGACATTGAGCAAGTACGCGCAACAGCTACGGTTAATTACTTCCAGAGTCAAAGCGGCATGGAGCACCTGTCCGAAACTTCTACTGATCCGCAAGAAAAGCGCGCAACTGAGCCTGTGGAGTGGATTGCACTGAAGCAGAAATTCTTTAACACGGCGCTACTTACCAAAGCATCTTTCCCTGAAGTGGTGGTGCGCAGCAATCCGCCTGCAATACCTGCCAAAGAGGTCAAACACCTGTCTATGCAGGTCAGCATTCCATTGGACGATCTGAAAGACGACAGCAAAGACATCCGCTTTTTCTATGGCCCGAACGACTTCCGCATTGCGGAAAAAGTAGCGCCCGGCTTTGAAGAAAACGTGTATTTGGGTTGGGCAATTTTCAGCACGGTAAACCGCTACATCATCATGCCGCTGTTCGAACTGTTGGAAAAAGTATCGTCTAATTACGGCATCGTCATCCTATTGTTGGTCATTATCGTCAAGTCTGCCCTGTTTCCGTTGGTGTATCGCTCTTACCAATCTATGGCCAAAATGCGCGTGCTAAAGCCTGAATTAGACCAATTGAAAGCCCAATACGGCGAAGATATGCAGCGTTTTCAGCAAGAGCAGATGAAACTTTACTCACAGTTTGGTGTCAATCCGCTGAGCGGTTGTATTCCAGTGCTGTTGCAATTGCCTGTTTTGCTGGCGATGTTCAACTTCTTCCCCAATGCCATTCAACTGCGCCAGAAAACATTCCTCTGGGCAGATGACCTTTCTTCTTACGACTCTATTCTGGATTTGCCGTTCAGTATCCCATTCTATGGAGACCACGTCAGTTTGTTTACCATTCTGATGACGCTTTCTACCATCGCCTACACGTACTACAACAACCAACTTTCGCCCAATATTGATCCGAACATGAAGATCGTTTCGTATGTGATGCCGGTGATTTTTGTCTTCGTACTGAACTCGTTTTCAGCAGGTTTGACCTACTACTACTTTGTTTCTAACATCATTACCATCGTGCAGCAGTTAGGCATCCGTAGCTTTGTAGATGAATCTAAAATCCGTGCGAAACTGGAAGAAAACCGCAAGAAATTCTCCGACCCGAACCGCAAAAAATCAGGTTTCCAGCAGCGGCTTGAGGAGGCTTTGAAAGCACAAGAGGAGGCGAAAAAGAACAAGAAAAAATAATCCAAACCTATGAAGCACGCAGAAATCCGCTTTTCTATAGAGTTAGACGATCAGAACGTTCCCGATAAAATTTTCTGGTCGGCAACCGACAGCCCCAATAGCGGACTGGAAGAAACCAAAGCTATCAATCTGTCTATCTGGGATCATCGCCGCAAGGAAACCATGCGCATTGATCTATGGGCAAAAGACATGCCTGTGGACGAGATGAAACGCTGTGTAGTAGATACTATCTTAGGTATGGCAGACATGATCCGTACAGCTACCGACGACGAGATAATGGCTGCCTATATGGAGGAATTAAGCAGCAAGCTCATCCGCCACATCAAAGAAACGCACAGCGCTAAGTAGAATTAAAGCGAGGCTGTTTATAAAAGTAACACAGACTTTAGTTTGTGATTTGTTAATCGCTTGATAATCAAATAGCTACAGACTGGAGCCTGTGCTACATTCACACTTTTTGGACAGCCTCATTGCTAAGCCATTGTTAGTCCCAGCCACTTGAACGCCTGTTCTACATTAGAAAAAAATTGCGTCTGCATAGCCCCGGTAGTATTCTCATCTACTGTCTGCTCGACTGAAAGCTGTGTAATAAAACTGGGGGATACCATCACGGCGATCCTATGAACAGAAGGAATATTACCAAAAAGATGATTATTGGTCCACTCCTGTAGTTGGGGCGTAATTAAGAAAAAGAAGTCGCGCGTATCTGAAAACAGCCCCCTGATATTGTAGCTGTTGATGTGTTCTACCAGCAGATTAAGCTCCATTTTGTAATCTGCATCTGTCATTTCGTTGGTAGTTGGTTTGTAATCATGCCAGAGTATACGAGATGGCTCGTGAACATAGACGGTACTAAACGCTGTTTCATAGATTTTCGTAAACAGCGAGGAGAGTGTGTGATTCATAGGATGATAAAATTTTACAGTAATTAACCTGTATAGTGTTCGATTTGTTACATACCTGTTAAATTTTTTCGTAGTTATGGGGCATTTTACATACTAAGCCCTCTGTCCTACAATCTGCGCTCTACCTATGCCAACACCCGATACTTCTATTCTGAAAAAATTAAAGCGACTGAAAGCCAAAGATTTAGACCGGCAGTTTCAGCGTTTCCACGAAGCAGTATTTGAACATACCGACTGCCTGACCTGCGCGAATTGCTGCAAAACAACCAGCCCGATTTTTCGTCCGGCAGATATTGAACGACTTGCTAAACACCTGAAAATCAAGCCTTCGGAACTGATTGAGCAATACCTCAAAATTGACGAGGACGGCGACTATGTGCTGCGGACTGCGCCTTGTCCTTTTCTGGATGCTGACAATTACTGCACCGTCTATGCACATCGCCCGACGGCCTGCCGCGAATACCCACACACCGACCGCAAGCGAATACACCAGATTCTGGATTTGACTGCCCGCAATGCAGCCATCTGCCCGGCTGTTGCGCAGATTGTGGAAAAAATCGCCACATACTATCAACTTACAGGCAAATAAATCGTTACCTGTGCACCCCCTTCGGCTCTATTGCTCAAATGTATGCTTCCGCCGTTAGCGGCAAGCAACTCGCGGGCAATCATCAAGCCTAAGCCTGTCCCCTTTTCGTTGCCGGTGCCGCGCTCGGGTTCGGGTTTATTACCTTGCAAAATAGCCGCTAATTGTGTTTCCGAAAAGCCTCTTCCATTGTCTGAAATACTGATAATCAGTTGATTTTCAGCATTTGCAGTGCTTGTAATCGCAATTTCTCCGCCTTGTGGAGTAAATTTCAGGGCATTGCTGATCAGGTTGCGCAGCACGATATCCATCATGGCGCGATCGGCAAAGGCTTCCGAAGGCTGCTCCATGCGGCGGTAGAGGTCAATATCTTTTTCCTCAAACTGATAGTCAAACAGCAATAGATTTTTTTCAATCAAATCGCCAATGTCCACGCGTTCGCGCTGTACGCTGTAATGCTCCATCTGCGTTTTAGACCAGTGCAGCAGGTTTTCCAGCAGAAAAGACAGGTTACTGAGCGCCTGACGGGTCTTCATGGATAGTTTCCGCATTTCTTCGGGTCTGAGCCGCTCAGCATGGCGGCTGATCAGGTTCAGGAAGGAGTCCAGTGTTACCACCGGGCTGCGCAGGTCATGCGAAATGATGGAAAAAAGTTTGTCCTTTACCTGATTGAGTTCGCGCAGGTGATGTTCCGAATCGGAAATGCGTTGCAGGGCTTCCTCCAGCGCCACTGTTTTCTGGCGCAAATCTGCCGTTCGTTCGGCTACCTCGCGCTCTAATGCCTGCTTCTGCTCGGCAATAAGCAGCGATTTTTCCCGCGCTTGTTCGGTTGCCAGCCGTTCTTTGGCTAACTTTTCGTTCGCTAGTTCTAGCTGTGCGCGATTCAGCCGATAGGCCAAGCCCAGAGAAAAGATGATTACTTGTGCAATTACGCCGATCTGTGCGACATAACGCGTGAAAAAATTATCATTCCACCAGCCCACTTCCCGAAAAATAAACAGGATAGCACCTACGATAAACAGCGCATTGGCAATGATGAAAAACAGCGCGGGCTTATAGCCTTTGCGATAGCCCGCAATACCTGCCAGCAGCATCGTCAGCAGCACGGCAGTCCCCAAAGCGCCAATCATTTGTACAAGCTCGGCAACCCAATCTCCGCCACCGCTCAAACTCACGACCGCCAATGCTAAGGGGATCAGGTACAAGGCTGCCAATAGCTGTAATAACTTGTTAATGAGCGGCAACTCTTCGGTCGTGTGCAGGTAGCTGCGCGTGAAAAAAATACGCGCAAATCCTGTAAACGAAAGAACAAAAACAAAACTATGCACATCCCATATAGGGCTTTCCTGCCAGATAAACTCAATTGTAAATCCGTAAAAGAAGGCGAAGTAAACACCTACACCTACCAACGAGAGCACAAACCACAGATAGCTAACATCGCGTACAATGCTGTAAATCAGAAAATTATAAATTGCCATTACCAGAATGACTCCCAAAAAAATCCCCTGACTGATCCAGCGTTGTTGCTGTTCAGCCTGAAAAACTGCGCGAGTCAGTAGGCTAATTTTGGGCTGCTGCGGGACGAAATAGCTAAACCTTCCTCCTGCTTGCAACAATATTTTCACCTCTTCTCCTGCTGCTATGGAAAGCGGAATAAAGGGATAATGATGGAAAAAACTGCGCTGCGACATTGGCAGTTCACCACCGCTTTGCAACTGCTGCCATGCTATGTCGCGCCGGACAAAAGCCTTGATTTGTCCCCATCGGCCGGCATCTAACACCAACCACTGCCCCTCCTGTGCGTCATTTCTCAGCACAAAACCAAAATAATAGCTCCCTTGAGCGGCAGTTGCAGATGTGAGTTGCGTAAAGGATGCCGCATTTAATCGCACAAAATCAACCTGCTGCCGCTCATGGCTTTCTGACAAGATCAGTGTTTGGGGCAACTCTGCTGCCTGCACAGTACCAGTAAATACCCAAAAGCATACAACAACCAGTAGCTCATGTCGTTTCTTAATATAGCACAGGATTTGCCGGCGCAATTCAGGTTTCCGATAAGAATTATCCACGTGCAAAAGTCTCTAAGGCAATTTAAGATTTCCAAACTGGTTTTGTGCAAATAGACAGCCTAAATTGCTACCTATATGACAGGCTGAATCATAGGAGAGGTTACAAAGCGTACGTTTGTGGGTATTTTTTAAATGATTGCCGACTTAAAAAGTCGCATAGTCAAACGTGTAGGATTTCAGAATGACTCACATTATCTACAACAGTTGTAGGCAAGAGGTTTACTCAAAAACAATTTCCGGAATTTCGCCTTCAATGATGAGCTTGCCCTCCGTTACTGAGCGGATGTAGTCCACGCTTACGCCTGGGGCGCGTTCCAACAGTCGGAAGCCGCCTTCAGGCAGAATATCCATCACTGCCAAATCGCTCACAATTTTTTTAACGCAGCGAACGCCCGTTAGTGGTAGGGTACATTCCTTCAGCAACTTAGACTTGCCGTCCTTGCTGCAATGTTGCATCGCTACGATGATGTTTTTGGCAGAAGCAACCAAGTCCATCGCACCGCCCATACCTTTGACCATCTTGCCGGGGATTTTCCAGTTGGCGATATCACCGTTTTCCGACACTTCCATTGCACCCAAAATGGTTAAGTCTATGTGTCCGCCGCGAATCATGGCAAAACTGTCGGCAGAACTAAAAAGACTCGCACCCGGTATCATGGTAATGGTTTGCTTGCCTGCATTAATCAGGTCGGCATCCACTTCTTCCTCTGTCGGGAAAGGGCCTATGCCAAGCAAGCCGTTTTCCGATTGAAGCACCACGTCCATTCCTGCGGGGATGTAATTTGCTACCAGCGTAGGAATACCAATGCCAAGATTGACATAGTAGCCGTCTTTCAGTTCGCGGGCAATTCTTTTAGCGATTCCGTTTTTATCAAGCATGGTTTAAGTCGTGTTAATTGGGTTGCAACAACTTGTAATCGAATGAATTCAATCTCTGCGAACTCTGCATACTTGGCATTCTTTGCAGTAAAAAGGGTTCAACTGCAAAGAACGCAATGATTTTTCGCAAAGAACGCAGAGAATTATCATCTATCATAAAATCATAACAACTTAGTTCTGAGCTACTTTCGCATTGAAATTTGCCTTTCCTGCGTCTAAAAATCGAATAAAGTTATCCACATTTTCATCGTATGCCACAGGGGTTACGAGCGGTAATTCATCGTGCCCCAGCAATACATAATAAGGCTGTGCGTTGTTATTGAACTTTGTAATCTGCAAATCGGCATTTATTTTACCGATTGTCTTTTTCAATTTTCCATCGTAGCTAGACTTTACCCACTCGTCTTCGGGCAACTCTGTAGGGTCATCTACATAAAGCGCTACAATAATGTAATCGTTTTGCAGGCGCTGTATCACTTCGGGTTTTATCCATACGTTTGCCTCCATCTTGCGGCAATTTACGCAGCCGTGCCCCGTAAAGTCAATAAATAGGGGCTTGTTTTCTCTTTTGGCAGCGGCAAGGGCTTCTTTGTAATCAAAGTATCCTTTTAGTCCGTGTGGCAGTTTGAATTTATCGCCATACTTCACGTTTTGCGGCACGTTGCCGTTATTGACCGCTGCCACTCCCGCATTTTGGCGGATGAGGCTTACTAAATCAAAATCGTGGGTAGTTTGCGGAGGCAGGTAGCCCGAAAGTGCCGCCAAAGGCGCACCAAACATGCCCGGCAGCAAATAAATAACAAAAGTAAAGGTGGCTATGGCAACAAGGAGGCGCGGCACACCGATAACCTCCACAGGGCTGTCGTGTGGCAGGCGGATTTTGCCAAGCAGGTAGAAGCCTGCGGTCAGTGCAATAGCAATCCAAATGGCGATGAATATCGGACGGTCGAGCAGCCCCCAGTGATAGACCTGATCGGCAACGCTAAGGAATTTGAAAGCCAGCGCCAGTTCAATAAAGCCAAGCATTACCTTAACTACGTTTAGCCAACCACCGGACTTCGGCAGCCCGCTCAGCAGCGAAGGGAAAATTGCAAACAGCGCAAAGGGCAGTGCAAAAGCCATAGAAAAGGCAAACATACCCAATGCAGGTTTGAACAGTGAGCCTCCGGCAGCTTCTACCAATACTGCACCAACGATCGGGCCGGTACAAGAGAAAGACACAACCGCCAGCGTCAGCGCCATAAAAAAGATACCCACTAAGCCACCGCGATCTGCCTGTGAGTCAATTTTGGTGGTCAGGCTGGCAGGCAGCACAATGTCAAACATCCCGAAAAACGAAAGTGCGAAAATGAAGAAAATCAGGAAGAAGAGTATGTTGGGCAGCCAGTGGGTTGCTAGCAGGTTGGCAGCATCTGCCCCAAAAATGAGTGAGAAGACAATACCAATCAGCATATAGATGCTGATGATAGAAAGGCCGAAAATGACACCTTTACCAATAGCCTGCGCCCGCGACTGGCTTTTGCGGATGAAAAACGAAACTGTCATCGGAATCATCGGGAACACGCAAGGCGTAAGCAGCGCCAACAGACCGCTTAGGAATGCAGCAATCATAAAGCCTGTAGTAGATTCTTCTTGTGGAGTGGCAATAGCTGCAACGGGCTGTATAGAAGCGGCAGGCTGCTCTGCTGTCTTATCATTGACTGGCACATCAGCAGGAGCACTTTCTCCTTTTACCTCGTCGGTAGCAGGCGAAGTTACTTCAGCAGGCTTACTTGCCTGATCCTGCACAGTATGATCTGCTTTGGCAGACAGTACCTTGATTTCTGCGCCTACTGAAAAATCGTCGTCTAGCGGAATGCAGCGCCCATCTACATCGGTGCAAACCTGATAGTTAACATTGGCCACTACATTAAAGCGTTCGTTGAGTACGCGCACTGTCTGCCGAAACTCTGCCTTGCGTTTGAAATAAGTGTACTCGCCCCCCCATATTTCATCGTATTTCTTTTTCGCACCAATAGGCTTGATACCCCCTACCAATTCGTAGGATGAGTTGGGTATAAACTTGAAGGTCGTAACAGTAGGTCCCAGATTGGGATCAAAATCCGAAGAATATAAATACCAATCGCCGTCTATAGTAGCAGAAAAAATTATATCTACTGTGCTTCCGACCGTAACCTGATCTTTTTCGACTTTGGCGCTCCAACTAATCGGCTTTTGTACCTGTGCCTTTGTGCCTATGCCGAGCAATAGCCAAAAAACAATGGCAAAACTTTGCAACTTTCTCATGCCTACAAAAATAGGCAATTTATTCCGCCTTTTGTATAACTAAAGTTACATAACCGAAGGCGGTTGCACAGTTCTTTACTTGCTGGTATTGTGCAGTCATGGATTCGGGAATTACTACTTCGGGAAAATACTCTTCTACGGTAATGACTAGCGTTGAGCCTTCCATTTGTCCTGAAGCGGAGAAATGCGCATATATGGTGTTATCTTGCTTCAATGTGGCAGACTTATTCAGTTCATCCATATTTTTGAGCTGCCAACCTTCGGGAAGTTGCAGCCTGATTTGGTAGTGTCTGCCAAAGGGATAATCGGGCGAATGATTTCTAATGCTCGTTTCTACCATTCTTCCGATGCGCAGCAGGCGGCTTTCGCCCGCATATTCGAGCAAGCTGTTGGCTTTCAATCCGACGCGGATGGTCATGCCGGGCAGGTTGTTGGCAAGTGTTGATTCTTCCCAAGAAAGTCCTGTAATGGTTGCTTGAGGCACGTGATACTGTACTACCTTTTGCATAATAGCAGAAAACTCATCTGCATCGGCATTTCGATGCCACCTGCGCAAGAGAATTGCCAAATGCCCGGAGAGCGAGCGCTCCCAGTAGGCGGTAAGGTTATCCATCTCTTCGTCGGCTTGCAGATACAGACAGTTCTGATCAATAGACTGCAAAAAATCGCTAATAGGCAGATTTTCAATTAGTTGCTCAATAATCGGCTCTTCCCATTCGTCGAAGGGCGGGGCTACTACCAGTGCCTGATTGCCTTGCAGCGCGGCGGGAATAATACCAAGCCCATACTCGGTATGTATGGGTGCAAAATAACGATCTGACTGTGTGAAGTGGAAAATGAATTCTTCCAATGAAAAAAGCGTAGCAAAGTCGCGATCGAAACCCATGCGGTTGCGATCTGCCGTTACCAATACCCGATGTGGAATGTCTGCCATTGTGAAGAGCAATGCATAAAGCCGAATTATATCCATCCTACCGCCGATGTGGGTATCTATAGCACTAATTGGCGATTCATGCAAGTGCTCCTGGTCGGGTATGATGCGGATATTTCTGCTGACATAGTCAATAATTGCCTTGATTTGATCTTCCTCTTTACTGGCTTTGCCGATAATAGCAGTTGAATGCTTGTACAAACGGTTAATATCTTCTTCACTGACCGCTTCAAAGTCGTAGATAGTGGCGCGTACCGCACGCGCCATATCGTCCCATGTATAGAGCGGTTTGTTGCTTTTCAGCGTGTTGTAAGCGAGTTTGTAGTCTACGCGCATCAGATGTGACTGACGAACTTTTTCATTGATTTGTAGCGCCTGCTCCAATCGGGCATACAGCGAGTGCTTGCCCGGATAGCGCAGCGCAAGCATACGCAAATCAGGAAAGTGATTGTAGCTTTTCGCTTCAAAAATCAGGTGTTCGGGGGTGATAATCTCAAATTCTAATTGCCAGACAGGAACCGGTATTTCAAAAGTTACCCGTCCAAAGAAACTCGGATCGCGGCGTACCTGATAGATATATTCAATCTCGCTCCCGCTCTCCAATCCTTCCAATGCGAATATCAAGTAGGCACCTGTGTTCTCAACGTTTTGCAGCGAACGTATTTCTTGTTGCGTAACTTCTGTAATTGTACCTGAAGGATGAATCGTGCGGGCTTTTAATGTGATGACGTGGTTTACGTCTGCCAGCGGGATGCGCACCTTGTTAAAGCGTCCAATTGCTTCGCGATTATTAATGCGGATGATCTTATGTACGGTCTCATAAAGGTACATTTTCTCATCGCCCTGCTGTGCGTACTCCAGCACGCGCCGCTCATTAATAATCACTGCGTCACTGTATGCAGGATTGAACGGAATGCCTGTCAGTGATCGCTTCTCCTGCCAGTCATAGGTTTCATCTTCAAACACACCACGCGTTGTAAGCGCTCCTGTTGTGATGCGCGCTGTAGGTTTAGAAAACAGGATTGCGCCAAGCACTCCTCTGAACGAAGAGGCATCAGCCATGCTGTTGTGAGAAAGTTGCAGGCACAGCAGCAGACTGCAACCAAATAGAAACGTCGAGGTTCGGGAAGTCAAGTGATCGGTGTTTTTAGGAGCTATAACGTGTAAATCTACAAATTATTTAGTGGACTTGGCGGAAAATAATGTTTTGCCGTGTGGCGTAGCTGTACTTTTCCATCAACTGCTGCCAATCAGTTACTCGCTGCTGATCAACAAGCAACGTGTTTACAAAAATGGTGCGACTTATCAAAATGCTCGTTTCTTTTTTTTCGTATCGTATTTCAAAGCCAAAGTCGGAATAGCAAGTCGCCGCATCTGTGGGCAGCCTTTCTACTTCCCAGCCTTCGGGCAATACAATTAATTGCTGCTGCACCAATTTGAAGGTGTGCTCAAACTCCCAATGATTGAACGTTTGTTCGCCGGGTAGCCATTTTTCATCGTGCCGTCCTGCGATTGTATGCGGATTAAAATACAGTTGGCGGTCTTGTTGGGTGATAGCCTGCTGCTGACGATAGGTGTAGTCCGCAGCCCTAACCGAATCGGATAGGGATACAACCCCCCACTCCAATCCTATCAGATTGCGGGTATTGAAAACGGCCTGCCTAGTATTCAACTCACTTTTGAAATAGCCACTGCCAACGACACGTCCTGCAACATAGATTTCTTCGGGCTGTAATTTGATTACTACACTGTCTTCCAAAGTATTCCGATGCGCTGCTACAATGGGTACAGTCTTGATTTCATAGGTATAACGCGACTTGCCAATCAACGCTTCCTTTCCCTGAATCATTGCAGAAGGCATTCCAAAGGGCAGGTCGGTATCAGTCGCATCCAGAAAAATGAGTTGCTCACCAAGTTTGATGGTAGCAATCATGTGGTTATCTACCATTGGGGTAGGCAGTTCCGTGTAGCGATAGGGCAGGCGGCGCGTACCGATCCAAGTAAAGTAGGCTTCTATGCCCGCATGTCTCATCAAAGCTACGAGCAGAGCAGTCATATCTTTACAATCGCCGTAGCGCTTGCGCAGTACATCTGTAGCTTTTCGCGGAATCAGCCCGCCGTAGCCGTCTTCAAAGGCTATGTAATGGATGTTTTGCTGTACCCAAGTGAATATAGCCCTTGCTTTTTGCTCGGTACTTTGCATGCCGGCAGTCAGGCTATCTACTAATGATAGCAATGTTTTGCTGTCCATCTCTTCTTTGCCTACTCCTTCTACCAACCCCCCGTACCAAGCGTACAAATCGGCAACGTTGGAAAGCAATGGAATTTTAAGTTTATCAGAAAACTGATAGTATGAGATGCGAGGAATGACGTGCGGCGCTCTGTAACTAATACTTTGTTCGCCCGGCTTTCTTCGGAATACAGGCACGTTGGCCGCTGTCCAAAGATAAGACCAGCCTTTGCGGTGCTTTTTCTGCTGCCACACAACTTTTTCGGTATGAAAAGCAGAGAAGTCTACGCGAATATTTCTATCAAATACGATCTCAAACTCGCTTTGCTGTACAGGAAAGGATGAGTTGAAATAATACACGCCGAGAAAGCGCGGCTCTAACAACTCTTCGGTGTAATAAAGGTGCGAAACAGCACCTGCTACAACCCCGGGAAACAGGAAAACGCGCTCCATGTAGTCGTCGTAAAAAACTCCCGCCTGCACAGTGCTCTGGTCGCTGAATGCAGTAACGTGCAGCGTGTCACCTCGTGGGGTGATAGTATAAGCCTTGACTTTCAGCAGCTTATTGAACTTGGAATAACCGATTCGCTCCAAGTCAGTCAGATTTGCCTGCTTTGTTCCATGCCTGATGATGAGTAGGTTTTGGCTTGTAACTCTGATCTGCTGGTGTACTATTTGCAACAAGAGTGTACGCTTTTTACGAACAATGACCGTAGGCACCTCATTAATTTGTGCCATGCTCTGCCCTGTTGATAACAAAAGGCATAAACAGCAAATCAATCGGTACAACTGATTATTCGTGAATGTCATTCAGGCTATTGGTAACACCAAATCGCTTGAGGGATTCTTCGTTGTAGGCTTTTGCAGCAGCCTCCGGCGTATCAAAAACGCCGAGGTAGATGCGCTCGCCTTTGTCGTAAATAACAGCACGGTACTTCTTACCGTCTTTAGAAACACCTCTGTAGTGGTCGTGTACGGTTTGTTGGCGTCTTAGGTTGGACATAGTCGTCCACTCAAGGTTCTCAATACGACAATCGAGTTTGTTGCCGTTTTTCATTCTTACAAAAAGTTTCTTACCTGAGTTAGGCTTTTGTAAGAAGTGGTCTGCAAGCAGTTTATGCAGATAGTACGTTTGAATACGCCCAAATTGAGTGAACTGTAGTACGGCATAGCCTGCGGAATGCAAACGCCAGCCTTCATTCATACCTTTTTTCTTCAAAAAAGAATAACCCTGACGGCATAATTTTGCCTTGCAGTCGGAATTGATCAGTTGCAAATACATAGCTAAAAGTTCAAAAAAGTACAGGTTGATGATTTATTACACCAATTTATGGAATTCTTAACTTACTTCCAAATGATCATGTAAACTTTTGAATTTACTGCGATAATTTTCGAGCTTTATATGTTGTTGATATCTGCTTGATGCGCTGTTCAAAAGAGGTTTGATTAAAGTCAAAATCCTGATAGAGAATAGCCTGCAGATAGTCCATCACTTCGGGATGATGTGGGTGCTTTTTTCCTGTTTTGATACTTATATATTTCAGCGTTGTCCACAAAAGCGCCTTGAAAGTTACATCGTCTTCGCATGCCATTACATATTCTATCACGGCAGTATCCTCGCCGTAAGCAATCAAACGGGAATAGATAGTAACCCACTCTCCTACCCTTGCCGAACGCACGTAAGCAATCTGATGATTGTACACGACCCATGCTGCCTGAAACTGTTGGAATATGTCCAATGGCTTCAATCCATATAGCTTAGGAACCTGATCTTCGCGTGCATTAAAAAAATAGTCAAAATATTTTGCATTATTCAGATGTTGCAGTGGGTCGCAGTCCTGAAAACGGATAATTGATCTTGAAACAGTTTCTTTCGGGTAAACCTTAGTAGGGTCTATAAGTTTCATGTTACAAAAATAAAAGACAACTTTGACAAAGCGGGTGCTTAGGCAAAGTTGTTTAAGTGAAGCAATCATCATCACAGCGATGCCTTATTAGGTTCTGGCGTAGAAAGACTCCATATCTTTCAGTGTGATTTTTCCTTCGTAATAGGCCTTACCGATAATAGCTGCATAAACACCCATATCTTCGAGGCGGCGAATATCGTCCACGCTGCTAATGCCTCCGCTCGCCATAATGCGCAGATCAGGGAAGCGCTCGAGCAGGGCCTTGTACAGGTCAAAATCGGGACCGCTGAGCGTACCGTCTTTTTCGTTACTAGCACATTTGAGGTACAGCAGACTTTGGTCATAGAATTTTTGAACAAACTCAAACAGATCTATGTCCGTACCTTTTTGTCTACCTGTAACAGCAATTTTATTGCCTTCGATTACGTCTGCACTCAGAATCACTTTATTGCGTCCGTAAGTAACCAGCCAACCGGCAAACAGCGACTCGTTACGGATAGCAACAGAGCCAACCGTCATCATCTTAGCACCGTACTCAAATACAGTTGAGGCTTCGCCGTCATTGCTGATACCGCCGCTAAAATCTACCTCTATGTTGCTATGCTGCGAGATAAGACCCAGTACTTCGTAGTTCATCACTTTACCGGTTCTTGCTCCGTCTAAGTCTATCAGATGAAGCCTGCGAATGCCGTGTTCTTCAAACTGTTGTGCCAACTCTAAGGGGCTTATATCGTAGGTCGTGAAATCATCGTATTTACCTTGCTTTAAGCGCACACATTTACCACCTAAAACAGACATAGAGGGGATTAATTCAATCATTTCTTTTCATTTGAGGTTTATTACAAAGCCAATATACGCGAAAAAATGCAATTCTCTATGACTGAAGCTATTTTTTTGTGCCATTAATTTTTGGTTAACAGTTTTTGTCCGGTTTACAGTTGCTTTACGAGCGGCAGGCGGTAGTAGATATGGTAGTTGAACGATAGTTTGAGGTTGCTGCGGACAGTGCCAAAGCCCGGAATTTCGTTGGGCAGCAGCCGATTCTCTGCTGTCGGCTGCCCCGCCAATTTGATGCGGAAAGTATAGCCTAAATACAACTCGCGCCAAACGGCGACGCGCAGTCCGGCATTCATTTCTAACCAGCGATAACCAAGCCTTTCACTAATGG
This sequence comes from Rhodoflexus sp., assembly GCF_053489755.1. Classification (NCBI taxonomy): domain Bacteria; kingdom Pseudomonadati; phylum Bacteroidota; class Cytophagia; order Cytophagales; family Thermoflexibacteraceae; genus Rhodoflexus; species Rhodoflexus sp. Next base: position 11,246 of record NZ_JBRCHD010000043.1, on the reverse strand, counting down.
TTTCTGAAAATGCAGGCGCCTCCGGCGTACCATCAAAACCCCAAGGCTTACTCTGGACGGTGTAGCTTGCCTCGTGCGAAAAGTTAGCGCGTCCGTAGCGCAGCCCCAGCAGGAGCGCCTGTTGCCGATCGGTAAAAGTTTTGTGCAGTAGATTGTAGTCGAAGCCCAGTCGCCAGTAAGTACCCGTATTGCGATAGCTGACATTACGCACATTATCTGCCTCGTTGCGTTCCCGAAAGGTAGAGGAATAGCCCACATCGGCTAGGAGAAAGTGTTTATTGCGGTTAAATGCCATATCGCCCGTTAGCTCGAATCGAGTAGTATTGGCATAGAAATTACGCAGATTATCGCCAATAGTGCTGCGCCCAAAAGGTGCGGATGCTGCCCCGTTGAGCCAATAGGAAAGGTCTGTACCCATGCGCAAGGCATAGGGCTTGAACGAACGGGTGGCAATCCATGTTTGGACGCGTTCCCGAAACGACGGGCGCAGCGAATCTAATACTATGGGTTTGGGCTGCGCATAAACTACCGGACTCATTATGAAAGCAGCAACAACTGCCAAAAACCATCTGTAAAGCAACATTACCAGAACAAGCGAATATGGACGCTATCGGTGCGTAAAACGACAGGAATCCCCACAACCTGCGCCGAGTCGTAGGTATGTTTCAGTATGCGCAGGTTTTCAATCCGCCGATCGGCGCCGCAATCCGGCGAGACAATGCCCAGCACGCGCCTGTAGGCTAGCACCAGTGTATCACGGCGAGCAGGCATGCTCACAGGCGCGCCCGGCCTTCTGCCAAAAAAAACAAACGCTGCCGTATCTCTGGAAGGATCTATGGGCAAAGCTAAACTGTTGGGCAAAGGATTCTCGGAAGTGATACTACTATACAGGATATCCCCTGCGCGATAAATGGTAATACCCCTGCCTGTTTGGACAGAGTCGAAGGCGGGTGCCAGTGCGCGGCGACTGTTCTTCCGATAGAACCGCACCACAGGCTCCTCAGAGTGCGGCGAGGAAAACACACAGTCCTCGCAAGACATGCACGCACAGGCAATCATCAATAAGAATAAATTGCGCATTAGGCTGCTCATAGTTGCAAAGCTATGCTAAATTTGGCGGTTTAGTGGTGTGATCTATTGTTAAATAACCTGAAACCATCTTGCTTTGGCCACAAATCACTATCTTCGTAATAGGTTTTTGTCATGGAACGCTCGGGAAGAAGCATTTTAAGAGGCATATTCAGCCAGTTGGACGCAGGGCTGTTGGCCTTATATATTGTCCTTGTGCTTTTGGGCTGGGTCAATATTTATGCTGCGGTGTACGATCCGGAGACTAAGCGTTCGATCTTCGATCTTTCTATTAACTCAGGTAAACAGTTTGTCTGGATTTGCTGCGGGCTGCTGATCGGATTTTTCATCCTTATTCTGGATGTGAAGATCTACGTCAAATTCGCTTACGTAGCTTATGCGCTGGTGATGTTGATGCTGATAGGCGTTTTATTCTTCGGGCGCGAAATTGCCGGCTCAAAGTCGTGGTTCGATCTGGGCTTTATGCGTTTCCAGCCCTCTGAACTGGCGAAAATGGCAACTGTACTGGCGCTGGCAAGATTCCTCAGCGATCCGAACACTAAGCTCATGCGCCTCGACAACCTAATCATTGTGCTGCTACTAATCGCTGTTCCAACTATACTGACCCTTTTGCAGGGTGATACCGGATCTGCACTTGTGTTTGCATCGCTTGCTATCATGCTCTACAGAGAAGGTATGCCCGGCGAGATACTCGCAGCGGGCCTAATGGCGAGTGTATTGCTAATCCTGACATTAGTCTTCAAAGAATACCTGCTCCAACTGATGATAACTATTGGCAGCATAGGCTTGCTATACGGGCTTTTGTTCCACCGACGCAAGCGCAACCCATGGATAGCAACAGGATTATTAACAGTCATTTCAATAGGTATTGTCTATGGGGTAGACTTCTTTGTTTACAAGATCCTCAAGCCACACCAGCAGAAGCGCATAGAAGTGCTTATAGATCCGGATATGGATGCGCGCGGTATTGGCTGGCAAGTAAACCAGTCCAAAATTGCTATTGGATCGGGCGGGCTGCTAGGCAAGGGCTTTCTGGAAGGTACACAAACCAAGTTTAACTTTGTACCCGATCAAAGCACTGATTTTATTTTCTGTACGATTGCCGAAGAGCGTGGATGGCTGGGCAGTGTGCTCCTGATAGGGTTGTTCATCCTTTTGCTCAACCGCCTGCTGATTGTAGCCGAACGGCAGAAATCGCGATTTAGCCGTGTATATGCCTATGGGGCCATGTCTATTCTGTTTTTCCACTTTACCGTCAACATCGGTATGACCATCGGGCTTTTTCCAGTAATTGGCATTCCCTTACCATTTTTTAGTTATGGCGGCTCTTCGCTGTGGTCTTTCACTTTGCTGCTGTTTATACTGCTCAAATTAGATATGCACAGAAAAATGCAGATTACGGGCAGTTTTTTCTAACTTGCGCCCTTAATTGAGTTTTACGATTTTTTTCTTTATTTCGCTGTACATTCCATTACCTACCGAATTAGTAAATGGCAAACACCGGGAAGAAGTTTCAATCTGTCATGTTGATTGATGACAATGATATTGACAACCTGATCAATCAAAAGATGATTGAGGCTGCAAATATCTGTGAGAATATCTACACGCATTCCGGCGCAAAAAGCGCTATTGAGTTCTTGAAGAACATGGAAAAGTTGTCTAAGAGCATTCCCACTGCACAGATTTTGCCGGAGCTGATTTTTCTGGATCTAGACATGCCATTGATGGATGGTTTCCAGTTTTTAGATCAGTTTGAAAAACTGAGCGCTGAGACTAAGCGCCATTGCAAAATCATTATGCTCACCTCTTCTATTAATGTCGGCGATATTAACCGAGCTAAGAGCTACAGCTATGTACACAAGTATATTAACAAACCGCTTACCAGAGATGTGCTCCGCGAACTAATTCAGTGAAGTTTCAACAAGTTGCTCAAGCAGAAAAATACCTGCTGCTTGTCAGCGCAAGCATATCTTCTATAATGTGTTATTCAGAATTACATTTATGCTGAGCGCTCTGATGTAGCTTTCTGTTGCCTGTGCTTGGGCGTGTGTTTTGAGATGTTTTTCTCTGTGGCAGTCGCTGCCAATAAAACTTACCATATGCTCATCAATCAGTTGTTCGGCAGTATATTTGGCCTGCGGGCCGTAGTAGCCAACCAGAGAGCCTGAATTAATTTGCATCAGCACTCCCTTTTCGTACCATTCTGCTAATTTATGGAATTTGCCATAGAGGTAGCCGTATCGTTCGGGGTGTGCGAGTACGGGCTTGTAACCGTTGGAGAGCATCATAAAAATTGCATGTTCTATGTAAGGTGAGGGGTTCATAAATGAGGTTTCAAACAGCACGTAGCCCTCACCTAAGGTAAGCAGCGGCTCTTTATTCTCTAACTTACGCACAAAAAATTCGTCTAAGTAATACTCTGCGGCAGCTTCTATGCTGATTTCAATGCCCAATTGTGCGATAATATCGCTAAGCTGATCTAATCTATTAAAGATGATTTCAGGGGTATTCCGATAGAAGTCGCTCATAACGTGCGGTGTGATGATGAGCTTTTTATAGCCCAACCTCTCAAATTCTCGCAAAATCTCGATCGCCTGCTCAAAAGTTTGTACACCGTCGTCAATACCGGGCAACAAATGAGAGTGCATATCTACCGTAAGTGGGCTAACTGTACCGTAGGTTGTTTTTTTGATGCGAAAGAGTGAAATCATTTTTTGAAAAATCTTTTCGTTAAGTTACCGAACCATTGGGTTTCCTTTTTTACCTCCTCGTAGTATCCTGCATTGCCTTTTTCACCGTAGCCGTAGCCGTAGCCGTAGCCGTAGCCGTAGCCGTAGCCATAACCATAAGAGGGCTTTTGTCCAAAAGCATTCAAGACGAGCGACATTTTATTAAAGTTATTACTCGTCATTAGCCGATTAATATTAGTTAAGTAGTTGAGCCGCGAGTAGTCTGCGCGCACCACATAAATCGGCAGATCTACATTTCTCATAACCAAGATACCGTCGGTAACAATTCCTACCGGTGGGGTATCAATTACAACAACGTCGTAGTGTTGTTTGAGTTCGTCCATTAAGAGGCTCATTTGCTTTGACATGAGCAACTCGGCAGGATTGGGCGGATGCGGCCCTGCGGTAAGATAGTCCAGCGTAGGGATTTCCGACTTGCGCACACAGTCCTGCCACCTACTCTGACTGATCAGCACTTTACTGATTCCGTCCAAATTTTCCACGCCAAAAGCCAAATGTACTTTAGGCTTCCGCAAATCTAAGTCCAAAACTATCACCCGCGTGTCGGAAAGTGCAATAATTCCTCCTAGATTAACAGCGACGAAGGTTTTCCCTTCGCCACTAACCGTAGAAGTAACGGAAATCGTGCGTTTACCTGAGCGCTGGCTCATAAAATCCAGATTGGTGCGAATGCCGCGGAATGCCTCCGATATGGATGATTTAGGATTGTGATGTACTACCAATTGTGAGTTTTCCATCCGCCTGCGCACAAAGTAGGGCACGATACCCAGCATAGGCACACTGGTGAGGCGCTCGATCTCGCGGACGCTGGAGATTTTATTCTGCATCAAGTAGCGGACAGCTACAAACAGTACACTGAGGGCAATTGCTGCAATAGCAGCATAGAGATAAATACTTTTTTTATCAGGAAAAATCGGGACAGTTGGCAAATTAGCATAGGAAAGGATCTGGAAATTAGGCACCGTTCCTGCCTCTGAAACACCCATTTCGACTAACCGATTCAGCAACAGGTTATACGTATCTATGTAAGATGCCAAGTAGCGCTGTTTTTTACGCAGTTCCATGTCTGCCTCGTTAGGGCTGCTGGGTATCTGCTGCTCAAGGTCGCGTATTTTCCTGTCCAGATCATATATCTTGTCTATCAGGTTGACGCGATTAAAGCTAATGAGCCGCAACAAATCTCGTGTCTGCCGCTCCAGATCTTGCTGCCGCTGCTGCACGGCAAAGGTAGAAGGTTTGTAGGACTTCAGCAGTCGCTCCAGATCATCCTGTTTATTATATAAACTACGTATTATTTCGCCGATTTTGCTATCGGAAACCATTCCGGATACAGCAGCTGTTACTAAGTAGCTCGAATCGGCGACGATAAAATCCATAATTTTGCGGTAAGCGAGCAATTCCGTATTGAGCTTAAGTTTCTCCTCTTGCAGAACTCCTATCTTAGCAAAAATATCCGCCATTTTTGCCTTTATATCCACATTTTCACGCGGAATCTTATTGGCATCCATGTACTCCTGAATGTCGCGCTCGGAGCGCTCGATGTAGGCTTCGGCAGTGTCCAACTGCTGCTCCAAATAAGCAATTGTTTGCTTGGTTTGCTTGTTCTTGTTATCTACGCTGCGCTTCAGATAAGCATCGCTTACAGCGGCTACTATTGCCTGTGCCTTACTTGGGTTGGCATCTTTAAAGGTTACATTGATAATCCGCGCTTTGATATTAACGGCTGCCGCTGTGATATTCGATGCAATATAGTTCTGCAAATAGCCAATTTCGTGCAGATAGAAATAGAACAGATCGTTGCCTGTATAGCTGGTTAAAGTATTCGTAATCACGCACTCAAACTGAGGCAGTCGAATGGTGTCGCCAAAGTTGTAGTCGGCAGTAAACGTGCTGCCTGCTGCTGTCTCAAAAGAAAGGCGAAAGGTACGGGGATCTTTGTAGCGCCAGTAGATCTTTTTGGTATTGTAGAAACTACCGTCATTGACTTTGTAATAACTAACCTTGAAAGGTGCGGTATTAAACTTTTCATCGTCAATGATTTTACCTTCTACATAATAACTTACCCAAAGATTCAGACGCTCGATTACGTCGGTATAAATCACATTGGAGCGAATAAACTGCGACTCCCCTTCCAAATAGTTGGTTTGCGATTCCTCATCGCGATAGATACCGATGGAAAGCGTAGGGGCAATCCCCTTCATTTCCAACTGTAGGCTGGCAACCGATTGATAAATTGGCTTGGTATAACGTAAGTACAGGTAAGCTACCGCTATACAAAGCCCTACGATGAGTATTAGCCAAAAAGTACTCCTTCTGACAACCATGATGAGTTTTTGCAAGTCCAGCGTTGCCAGAAAATCGCTGTCGCTATCGTCTGTAATAAGGCTTCGCTCGTTGTTGTATTGTCCGGAGGATGTGGGAATCATGGTTTATCGGTTAGCGATCGCGCAAAACATTTATCAATACGACGGTATTGATCGTAGTGGCAATAATGCCCAGCACAGAGGTAAATATATTGGTAAAACTGGTAACATCTGCAAGTGTCTCCCGCCTGACAACTCCTCTGCGCGGCTCTATGTAAATCACATCATTGGGCTGTACGCGCAAACTGGCTGCCTGAAGCCCGTCCCACGTACTCAGGTCTATGACCTGCATCACAGGCTTGTCTAACACATTGCGGATGAGTTTGATCCTATCATTCCGCGAACGACTGTCGGGATTACCTATCAGCGCTATTACCTCTAAAAGGTTCATGTTGTCGTTGGGCAACAGAACTACCCGATTGCCCAAAGCCCCCAGCACCGTTACACGGCGGTTGATCACATTGCTGATTACGTAGCTCTCTTCAAAAAACTCGCTGTAGCGCTTGCTCAGCAGGCTGTCTGCCTGATAGAGCTTTAGCCCTGCCAGTGGTATAGCACCAACCATTGGCAAGTAAGCATTATTGTCTTCATTGATCAGGAAAGTCCGCAGCGAAGAAAAAGCTACACCTGTATTGGATATGCCGGCTATCCCGCCGCCAGCACCAATATTATTAGGGTTTATGTTCTGGTTAGGATCGCCCCGACCTGCAACAGGTTGGTCGCCTGCCATGCGGAAAAAGAACTCGCCGTTAGGATCGGGGATGCGTTCTCCTTTGTTGGTAAATACTTCTACCGTAATCTTGTCAAAGGGCTGTAGCACATAGTTGCGTTCTGCTTCTTTGAGGGTTGCTTGAAATTTGGCATTGTTGAAGTCGTCTGCTGTTTTGAGCAATACCGACTTCTGGTAAACTCCGCAACTGCTTAGCAGCCATGCAGTTGTCGTTAACCCGAGCACTATCCGAATAGGGTGTACGAGATCCTTCATCAACCTATGTTATTATTTTTCATCACAGAGAGCGCCTCTACTGGTTGCATCGCCCCTTCTGCTGTTTTCTCAAAAAATACGTGTTGCAAGCCGTTGCTCATTGCAAGTGCCTGTGCTGTAATTTGATGCTGATAATGCAACAACTGCTGTAGCGCTTGCTCGTCAATAGCAACATGTGCTGCCTTGCACTCTAAAATCAAATACGGTGTCAATGCCGTTGGCCGATATACGACCACATCAGCCCGAAATGTTTTCTTTCCTTTGCCAATGCTTTGTTCAACCTTGATCAGCGATTTACTAATTCCCAGATCGCGCGTCAGGTAGTGCAACCAGTGCTGCCGTACCCACTCTTCGGGGCTGAGCTGCACCCAGCGCCTGCGACAAATATCGAAAACCAACGTTTGTCCATGAACGTTGCGCAGTTGCAAAGTTGCCGGTGGAAGATTTAGCGCTTGCAAAGTATTAATTCGTGAGGTGTAAAATTATTGGTTTTTTCTAAATTTATCCCCTGAAAAGGCAACTTCTCTGTATGCCGATTCGTAACACGAAACAACTACACCTGTATCCGCTTATGGAAAAAGAACTTGGAAAAGTACTCGTCATAGACGATAACGAAGACATCCTGCTGGCTACCAAGTTGCTGTTAAAAAAACATGCCAAGTTAGTACAAATAGAAAAAGATCCCCGCAAAATTCCTTTCCTGCTCAATCAGGACAAGTACGATGCCATTCTACTAGATATGAATTTTACCAAAGACACCGCCACAGGCAAAGAGGGTTTCTATTGGTTGGAGGAAATTCTGACGCGCGATCCGCAGGCAGTTGTAGTGATGATTACAGCCTATGGCGATGTAGAAATGGCTGTTCGGGCACTCAAAGCCGGTGCCACTGACTTTGTGCTCAAACCCTGGCAAAATGATAAACTCGTAGAAGCGCTTTTCAACGCAGTGGCAAGTAAAAAAGGTGCAAAAACTACAACCAAAGACAATAGCGCCACTGCTGCCAGAAAAGAAAAAGCCGCAGGCAGTTCCGGCAATCCTTTTGAAGGTATTATCGGCAAAAGCGAGGCGATGATGAACCTGTTCACCATCATCCGAAAAGTAGCCGTTACCGATGCCAACATTCTCATCTTGGGTGAAAACGGTACAGGCAAAGAGGTAATCGCTCGCGCCATTCATCAGGCATCGCAGCGCAAAGACCACCCGTTCGTAAGTGTAGATATGGGCGCTATCACCGAAACGCTATTTGAAAGTGAACTTTTTGGACATAAGAAAGGTGCTTTTACCGATGCCAAAGAAGACCGCGCAGGGCGCTTTGAGTCTGCCAACAAAGGTACGCTGTTCCTCGATGAGATCGGCAACCTCCCGCTGGCGATGCAATCCAAACTACTGACCGTATTACAACGCCGCGAAATAACCCGCGTTGGCAGCAATCAACCTATACCGATAGATATTCGCTTAGTCTGCGCAACCAATATGCCCGTTTATGAAATGGTAGAAAACTCCGATTTTCGGCAGGATCTACTCTATCGCATCAATACCGTAGAGTTGCACTTGCCGCCTTTGCGCGAACGTCAGGAAGACATCCCGCTGCTTGCAGAACACTATGCGGCAATCTACAGCAAGCGCTATAACTTGCCCCAGAAATCTTTTTCGGCATCCGCAATGCGCAAACTACAACAGTATCACTGGCCGGGTAATGTCCGCGAACTTCAACACGCCGTCGAACGCGCCATCATCATGAGCGATGATAACGAGCTACAGGCAGGCGACTTCCTTTTCCTGCTGCAAAAAGGCGAAAGTTCGGAGCTGGACATAGACAACTACAACTTAGAAAATGTAGAAAAAATCGTCATCCAGAGGGCAATCAGCAAGCACGCAGGCAATATCTCAAAAGCTGCCAAAGCACTGGGGCTGACCCGCGCTTCGCTTTACCGCCGTCTGGAAAAGCACGGTTTGTAATACTACTGTTGTTATGAATTTAATCACAATATTCTTTGCAGTAAAAAGTTGCAACCGCCAAGGACGCAATGATTTGTCGCAAAGCCCGCAAAGAGTATTACCCGTCCTCAAATTCATAGTAGTATAACTTTTGGACAGCTGATTAGTCCAAAAAGTAACATAGACTTTAGTCTGTAATCGTTGAAATACTTGATAATCAGACGACTACAGACTGAAAGTCTGTGCTACATGTAGCCTTTCCGGACAGCCTCTTCCAGAAAATATAACAATCGCTTACTGAAAAGTTTCTTACAGTGTTCCGCGCAACATTTGCTCGCGCTCAATGGCTTCAAAAAGCGCTTTAAAGTTACCTTTGCCAAATGACTTGGCCCCTTTGCGCTGGATAATCTCAAAGAACATCGTCGGGCGAGGCTCTACAGGGCGCGTAAAAATCTGCAACAAATAGCCTTCCTCGTCGCGATCAATCAGGATGCCCAACTCTTTGAGCGGCAGCAAGTCTTCGTCTATTTCGCCTACGCGATCCAATACAGTATCGTAGTAGGTGGCAGGCACGCGCAGGAACTCTACGCCACGGTTGCGCAGTTGCGTTACAGTTTCAATGATGTTATCGGTAGCAACGGCTAAGTGCTGAACCCCTGCACCACCATAAAAATCCAGATACTCTTCTACCTGCGACTTTTTCTTGCCTTCTGCGGGTTCATTGATTGGGAATTTGATCCGACCATTGCCGTTACTCATTACCTTGCTCATCAGCGCAGTATATTCGGTCGAAATATCTTTGTCGTCAAAAGAAACCAACTGCGAGAATCCCATAACGCGGGCATAAAAATCTACCCATGTGTTCATCTCGTTCCAGCCTACATTGCCAACCATATGGTCAACAAATGTCAGACCTACCTCTGCCGGGCGATAAGTAGGATTCCATGCGCGGAAGCCGGGCAGGAACGGGCCTGAATAACGGCTTCTATCAACGAAGATATGCACCGTTTCGCCGTAGGTATAGATGCCCGAACGAGTAACTTTGCCAAACTCATCCTCTTCGGTTACAGGCTCCATATAGGGCTTTGCACCACGGCTAACTGTTTCGTTAAACGCAGCAACCGCATCGTTTACCCAAAGAGCTATCACCTTTACACCATCGCCGTGTGTGTCTATGTGGCGACCAATATCCGTACCACCTTTCAGGGGCGAAGTCAGTACCAGCCGGATTTTACCCTGTTGTAATACATAGGTTTCGCGGTCTTTCAAACCCGTCTCCAGACCTGCATAGGCCAACGGTTGGAAACCAAAAGCAGTCTGATAATAGTGCGCAGCCTGCTTGCAGTTGCCTACATACAGTTCTACATAGTCCGTGCCGTTGATAGGCAAAAAATCTACAGATTCAGCGACAGCATTGTCTTGCATCTCAAGCGTCTTCATATGTTGATTCCAATTTGGTGAGTAATTCTTTCCAATTGGACAAAGCTACGAAAAAATAGTTGCTTTGCTAACTATTATCATACAAAACATTTTAAAATAATGCCAAGCGCGAACTAATGCCATTATGAATTGCATGATGGGTCAATCACCTCGGAAATGCCCTGTAGCGCTTTGTAAAACAGTTCAATGCTACCAATAAAGTAGTAAATGACTCATTTTAGTATAAAAATTTCTTTAAATTAACGCAAAAATGCTCTTGTCATGGAAGAAACCCTTTTCAGCGGCTTGCTTTCTTTGTGGGAAAGCGGCGGCGCAGAATTTTTGAAAAACATAGGCGCAGATGTCGCCAAAAGCATAGCGAAAGACACTTTGAAAGAATTAGGCAAAAAAGCCATCAGCTTTTTCAAAGGAAAACCCGCAGAAGATACGATTGATGCCTTAGAAAATGCTGTTCGGAAAGGAGATGCCAAGAAATTTCGGGCGAAATCCGAGGCGGTGTTGGAACTGCTGAAAAATGCCTTAGCGACCGATGCCAACTTCAAGCAAGAAGTGGAAAGCATGTTGAACGGGCTTGATAGCCAAACAAAGCAAGACCTTGACAAACAATCTGCCATCATTATCCAAAATTCTAAAAACGTAGTTGCGGCAAGTACGTTTACAAATATAACAGGCGGAGTGAG
>NZ_JBRCHD010000042.1:0-69483 GCF_053489755.1 Rhodoflexus sp. | reverse complement strand
AGTGCTTTTTCAAGGCAACAAAGCGTTCATAAGAAGGCAGACGTTGCACGCCGCTGCGGAAAATAAGTACGCAGTTTACGATGGATGATGAGAGCGTTGTTCCATCAGCGGCTGAAAATCTGTATTAATTTGTGTGCTGTATTTCTTTGAGAAGTACAAATCCAAAGTTAGCCGTTTTTCGCTAATCCTTGCTTTTTCCCTCTCTTGATTCGTAAGCAACTGATTATCAAGTTATTCGCAAATAACTCGCGTTAATTTCCAAAACTTTTTGCCTCAGACTATTTGAAAAGTCTCATGGAATCTCTAATTTCGAAGGTATCGGACTATGCGTAAGAAAAGCGTAAGGTTTGCACAAAATTTGCTTTATTTTTAAAGCAATCCGATAAACGACAACAACTAACAAATATTACTTTATACAAAAACGTCAACCATGAGGCAGCTAAAGATTAGCAAGCAGATCACTAATCGGGAAAGTCAATCTCTTGATAAGTATCTCCAAGAAATCGGCAAAGTAGATTTGCTAAATCCCGATGAGGAAGTAGAATTAGCCAAGCGCATTAAGGAAAACGATGCAGAGGCACTTGAGCGGCTTACCAAAGCTAATCTTCGTTTTGTAGTTTCCGTAGCTAAGCAATATCAGAATCAGGGTTTATCGCTCGGTGACCTAATTAATGAGGGCAATCTTGGTCTGATCAAGGCTGCACAGCGATTCGATGAAACTCGTGGCTTCAAATTTATTTCATATGCCGTTTGGTGGATTCGCCAGTCTATTTTGCAGGCCCTCGCCGAACAATCGCGCATTGTACGCCTACCGCTGAATCGCGTGGGATCTCTGAACAAAATCGCTAAAACATTCTCTGAGTTAGAACAAAAATATGAGCGCGAGCCATCGCCTGAAGAACTTGCTGAGGTAATGGATATTTCGCTGGGCGAAGTCAACGAAACCATCAAGATTTCAGGACGGCACATTTCGGTAGATGCGCCTTTCAAACAAGATGAAGAGAATACGCTACTGGATGTGATAGAAGGCGGCGAATCGCACCGCCCCGATGTTACGCTTATGGACGATTCTTTGCGCAGAGAAGTACAACGCGCACTCTCTACGCTTACTCCGCGCGAGGCAGATGTTGTTACCTTATATTTTGGACTCAACGGCGAAAGCGCACTTACCCTCGAAGAGATTGGAGAGAAGTTTGACCTAACCCGCGAGCGCGTGCGTCAGATCAAAGAAAAGGCAATTCGCCGCCTCCGCCATACCTCGCGTAGTAAAGCACTGAAGACCTATCTGGGATAGTTCATACACATGTAATCGCAGGGTTATGTGATTTTTTTCAATACTAAAAGAGGTTGTCCGGAAAGGCCACATGTAGCACAGATTTCAGTCTGTAATCATCTGATTATCAAGTGTTTCAACGATCACAGACTAAAGTCTATGTTACTTTCTGGACAACCTCTTTGTGAATAAAATCCATGCCGTATAAACCGCATCAGTGCAGAGTTACTAATGTAATACCTGCACCTCCGCGATCGGCGTGCTCGTCTTCCAAGCGGGATACCTGTTTGTAGGTACGCAAGTGCTCTCGGATGAGCGTCCGCAGAATACCATCGCCTTTGCCATGTACGATGCGCAAGTGCTGGTGGCTGAGCATAATAGCGTTATCTATAAACTGGGCAACCTCGCTGAGAGCTTCTTCGGCGCGCTTGCCGCGCACGTCCAAATCAAGACTAAACTGCGACATTTTTTCGTTCAGATCTATCCGCACGTTAGATGTACTCGTTGCCTTTTCAGGCATTATCTGGCGATAGCTCTTACGGCTGATTTTTTCCAAACGATTCATTTTAACAGTTGATTTCAACTCGCCAATCGTAATGCTGACCTCTTTACCTTTTACTGCCAGCACCTCTCCTACTGTCTCTGTGCCTTTCAAACGGATATAGTCGCCCACTTGGATAGGGCTGTCATCCGGCTCTAATTCCATCTTATCGGTTGGAGTAGGTACGCCGATCGTCCTTACTTCTTCGGGCTGAAGTTGCTGGCGGAAAGTTTCCAGTTCCTGCCGCAGTTGCTTGGTGCTTTCTCGCTCGGCTTGCTGTTCGCGAATCTGTCGGATTGTATTTTCGATCTTCTGGTTGGCTTCCTGCAGCAGCCGCTTGGCTTCAGCCTTCGCCTCGTTAATGAGTTGCTTGCGATTGGTTTCTATAAAATCGCGCAGGCGTGTGTACTCTGCCAGTGTTTTGGAGAGCAATTGCTTTTCTGTCTCCAGAAGATCTTTTTTTTCCTTGTAAAATTGCTTTTCTATCTCTAGCTCTCTGAGCAGCTTTTCAATATCAATCTTGTCTTTGCCTACTTTTTGTCGGGCGCTCTGCGTAACAGCACGTGGCAAGCCTATTTTCTGCGCAATTTCCAATGCAAAGGAACTACCCGGCTTGCCGATTTCAAGCTCAAAAAGCGGCTCAAGCGCCTCTACGTTGTATCGCATCGCACCGTTGATAATACCCGGGGTATTTTCGGCATAAAACTTTAGGTTGGCGTAGTGCGTGGTGATGATACCGTACACTTTTCGTTCGTTGAGTTGCTCTAAAATTGCCTCCGCAATAGCGCCGCCAAACTGCGGCTCGGTACCGGTACCAAACTCATCTATCAGGCAAAGCGATTGACTATCAGCCAGTTGCAAAAAAGCCTTCATATTTTTCAGGTGCGAACTGTAGGTACTCAGATCGTTGTCTATAGATTGTTCGTCGCCAATGTCAATAAATAGGTGCTGAAAAATACCTGCCTGCGAACCTTCCTCTACAGGAATAGGTAATCCGCACTGCAACATATATTGCAGTAACCCGGTTGTTTTGAGGCAAACAGATTTTCCCCCTGCATTTGGCCCTGAAATGAGCAAGATGCGATTATTTTCGTCTAAACGGATATTTAGTGGTACAATTTTTCTGCCTGCCTCCTCCAAATGCTGCTGCAAAAGCGGATGCCTTGCCGATAGCCATTGTAAGACAGGTTTTTTGTATAATTCGGGAAAAATTGCCTTGATAGCCATTGCAAAACGGGCTTTTGCACGGATAAAATCTATCAGCCCCAGAAAAAAGTAGCCTTTTTTAAGATTTTCTACATGCGGGCGCAGGCGCGTTGTCAATCGGATCAATATACGAACAATTTCGCGGCGCTCCTCTGCTATCAGTTCGCGGATCTCGTTATTGATCTCCAACACCTCGGCAGGCTCGATAAATACGGTTTGCCCGCTGGCCGAAGTATCGTGTACGAAACCCTTAATACGGCGTTTGTGTTCGGCAGGCAGCGGGATAACAATACGCCCTTCGCGGACGGTTAGCTGTGCTTCGTCGGAAGCAATTCCTTCATTTTTGAGCGAACGTAGGATCTGTTCGATCTTTCTGCGCACACCAGCCTGCTCGCGAAGGATGCTGCTGCGGATGTCGCGAAGTTCGGGGGAGGCGTTGTTGCGAATCGCACCGCGCTCGTCTATCACGCGATCAATTTCTGCAAGCAAGGACTTGTCTATCGAAATACCACTGCTTATTTCTTTCAGGTGCGGTATTTCTTCTGCCGGCCTTTTGACAATAATTTCCAGACATTTGTATAGCGTTTCCAGTGATCGGCGCAAATCAAAGCATTCTTCTTCGGTAAGAAAAGCACCTTCGATCATTGCCTTTTGGAGGCTTTCGCTTACGTCTAAGAAATTTCCTTCGGGAAAGGTTTCACCTGCGGCAAGCAATCTGCGAAATTCTTCGGTTTGGCTTTGCAATTTGTGGACGACATCATAACGCTCGCTGAAGCGCATACGCTGTACAAATGCCCGCCCCAGCGGCCCACTGCACAAATCGGCTAACTGCTGACGGATCTTGTCAAAGCCGATCTTATCTTCAAAATTTTTTGGATACAACATTTGCCACAAAGTTAGGGCATTAAAGAAAAACCCTTGAGATTTTGTGTGTCTCAAGGGTTTTGTTGGCAAGCGCATCAGACCGATTAGTAGCCGGGATTTTGTGTCATGTTAGGGTTAGCATCCAACTCACCGGTTGGGATAGGCCATACCCAGCGCGGGCTATTGGGCGCTAATGAGCATTGAGTAGCCGGAGGCGTACAGTTCTGGCGGTTGATCGTACGGGTCGTACGTTTCAGGTCGAACCAGCGATGTCCTTCGAGGAACAGTTCGCGGCGGCGCTCGTTAGCAATTGCTTGTATGAGGGCTTCGCCTGTTTCTGTGCCGGGAATGAAGTTTTGGATACGGGCAGCGCGAAGCGTGTTCAGATCTTGCAGTGCGCCTGCATTATCGCCCGAGCGCTGACGAGCCTCTGCACGGATCAGGAACATTTCGCCTGTACGCAGTACCTTGAAATCTACTACCCCATCGCGGTTGTTGCCTTTGCCGAGGTATTTGATAGGAATGAAGCGATTGGCCGGACGTGGTGCGCGTGTGCTAAAGCCTGCAGCTATATAACTATTGAAACGGATATCATTTGCCTGATCGTATAATGCTACTATGTCAGGAGAAGCATCGAAAGATGCACGGTCGTTGCCCGCAGGGGAATAAACCTCCAGCGCAGGCCCACCCTCGCCGGGATTGAAACGAATTGCCCAAGCTACCTCTGCGGCAGTTTCATCGCGCCAGATAGCAGGGAACTGCGCACGGGTAGCCAAAGGCAGTGCGTTGATTACGTTTGTAGCAAAACGTATAGCATCGGCATTCAGTCCTGCGTACAGTGATATACGTGCCAACATAGCGTTAACAGTGATTGCATCAATATTTACGCGGCGTGTTGCTGTATTGATCGCCCGATCAACGTTGCTTAGTAGCGTCAGCGCTTCGTTGAGGTCGTTAAAGATACGGTCGTATACTTCTCTCACGCTCGCACGGGCAGGGCGGGCATTAGGGTTGTTACTGGAAACAACAGTCATAATAGGAACACCTGGATCAGTAGAGTTGCGATCAAAGCTGTTAGCATACCATTTCAACAGATCGAAATGCAGCCATGCACGCAGCGCTAGCGCCTGACCTTTGATACGGTTAGCTGTACGTTGATTGGCAGGCGTGGTAAATGCGTCAATACCATTGATTACTACGTTAGTAGAGTTAATGACAATATACAGACCTAACCAACCAGCCTCAACTGCACCGTTGTCGGCAGCATAGACCCAATCTACGATACCGCGCGTACCTTGCGGCAAGTTCTCAGGAGATTCGCGCAGGTTGTCGGTCATCATGTCAGGGATCACAGACTGATTACGACCATAAGTATTTACGCTGCGCAACTGTGAATAAGCACCATTCAGAGCAGCCTCATAGTTTTCGATTGTTCTAAAGGCATTAGACTTATCGAGGATGTGAGTCGGATTAACCTCATTTACGATATTGGCACACGAGGTAGCAATGAAAATCGCCAAAGATGCCAAAGCATATTTAAGTAGTTTCATTTCTGTTCAGAAGTTTAATTTTTAGAAGCCCAGATTCAAACCGAAGGTTACGGTACGCAGCGCAGGGTATTGCGCACCTGTCAACTGACCACCGGTAATTTCAGGGTCGAAGCCCAGGAAGTCTGTGATAGTGAATACGTTCTGACCTTGTACAAACAAACGCAGAGAAGAAATTTTAGCTTTGTTCAACACTGTAGCAGGGAAGTTGTAAGCCAGTATGATGTTGCGCAAACGCCAGAAGTCGCCTCTTTCCAGAAAGCGGGTTGTACCGCGCTGCATCTCCTGATCAGGGCGAGGGATGTCTGTAATGTCGCCCGGACGCTGCCAGCCTCTCAACAATGCACGTGAAACGTTATCAATGAAGTAGGTAGGATCTTCTACGTTTGTACGGTCGTTGTTGTAAACTTTATTACCCAGCACATAAGTCCACAGGAAGTTGAATTCTATACCTTTAAACGAGAAATTGTTCGTAATACCACCGAAATAAGGCGCATCGCGTACCCCGAAAATCTGACGGTCGTTAGGGCTGTAAGTTTCTGTGATTTCACCGTCAGGGCGGCGATACAAAGCATTCCCGTTTTGAGGATTGACACCTACGTACTCCACTAAATAGTTACTGTTGACAGGAAAGCCTACACGGTTGATAATCAGACCACTGATAATTTCTTCTTCGCCTGCCAGATCAACAATTTTATTGCGATTGATAGCAAAGTTGAAGTTGGTGCTCCATATGAAATCGCCTGCTTTCACGTTTACTGTATTCAAAGCAAGTTCGATACCGCGGTTGCGCATCTTACCTGCGTTGCGGTTCTGGCTGGTGAAACCTGTGGTGCGAGAAAGTTGCACAGGCAAGAACATATTGGTGGTCAGGTTATCATAGAACTCGAAACTACCTGAAATGCGATCGTTGAACAAGCCAAAGTCAATACCTGTGTTGAATATATTTTTCTGCTCCCAGCCCAGATCAGGATTTGCTAACTGTGCTAGCGTTAAACCTGCCACCCCGTCGTAAACGGCAGCAGCAGAGAATAATTCACGAGAGGCAAAGTCGCCAATACCGAATGAACCGAAAGCACTTGTAAAGCCTGCCTGACTACCTACCGTACCATAGCTGGCTTTAAATTTCAGCAGAGAAAGTGTACTCTTGTCAATACCTGCCATGAAATCTTCGTCAGAGATAACCCAGCTGCTACCCAATGACCAGAAGTTACCCCAGCGATTGTCTGTACCGAAGCGCGAAGAACCGTCGCGACGCACAGTAGCGCTTACAAAGTAACGGTCTTTGTAACCGTAGTTAGCAGTCAGAAAGTACGACATCAGCACGTTTTCAGAAGCATTACCACGCACGATAGGAATAAAGTTGTTGGTAGGGCTACCCTGTGTAATGCCTGCTTCGTTCTGTAGGTTGCCTGTCAAGCCGAAGCCGGTGAAACCAAATGTACCAAAGCGGTTGCGCACTACTTCCTGGAACAAGCCTACATTCAAGTTGTGATCACCAAAAGTTTTAGCATAGTTCAATGAGGTTGTACCTGTCCAACGCGTGTTGCGGAAGAAGTTGCGGTTCAATGAACCATTGCGGCGGTTGGCAGCCGACTGACCTACTACCGATTTGCGGCTGAAATAGGTTTTGCTTTCCTGATTTTCGTAGTCCACGCCCCAAGCAGTACGTGCAGAAAGACCTTTCACAAACGGGAGGTTGTATTCAATAAATACGCTACCTACGCCTTTAAACTCTCTGGTACCACGAAAAGTCTCCAGCATCTCCTGCACAGGGTTAGGCTGACCGGACAAAAACTGCGTGTAAGAGCCATCGGGCTGGAAAGGAGTTTCATAAGGATTTGCCCAACGAATAGCATTCAATGGAGAAGCGATACCTGCATTGGCTTCTGTTGTGTTGCGGAAATCAGAATAGCCTACGGTAGAGTTCATCCCAAAACGCAAATTACCTGCATTATGCTCTATGTTTGCACGAGCAGAATAACGATCCAGACCTGTAAAGCGAACCGTACCAGACTGCTGGAAGAGGTTGCCTGACAGATAGAAAATTGTTTTTTCATTACCTCCTGAAGCATTGATTTGGTGCTGAGCAGTCTGACCTACCTGAAACAGTTCTTTCTGCCAGTCTGTTTGAATCGTGCGCAGTCTTGCAATTTCCTCAGGTGTTAAATCCTCTAAGGGAGTACCGCCAATGCGCAACTCGTAATCAATTTTTTCATTGGTATTCATCAGCTCCAAACGGTTTGGAGGGAAGAAAGACCAGCCCTGCTGACCGCTGTACTCAATTTTGGCAGCACCAGACTTGCCACGACGGGTGGTAATTACGATAACGCCGTTAGAACCACGTGAGCCGTAGATAGAAGTTGCAGCAGCATCTTTTAATACGTTTACCGACTCAAAATCTGCCGCGTTTAGCGTGGCAAAGTTCTGAGCAGAAATCTGCACACCATCTACGATGTACAAAGGCTCGTTAGTACCGTTGATAGAACCCACACCGCGAATACGCACGGCAGCAGGCGCACCCGGCTGACCGGAGTTGGCTTGTACCAACAGACCCGGCGCCTGACCTTGCAGCATCTGATCGAAAGAACCCAAAGGTACTGCGCGAATCACTTCGGCACTTACTACGGCAGCAGAACCTGACAAGGCTTTCTTTTCCTGCTGACCGTAGCCTGTTACGATTACCTCTTGCAGCGTCTTGGTATCAGGTACAAGTGTGATATCAATTGTTGAGCGGTTGCCAATTTCTACCTCTTGAGAAACAAATCCTACAAAGCTAAAGACCAGCGTTTTGGCGTTTGCAGGAACGCTAATGCGGTATTTACCGTCTGCGTCGGTTGTAGCGCCCGAATTCGTACCTTTAATCAAAATAGATACACCCGGTAAGGGCACTTTTTCAGTACCATCAATGACGGTACCAGAAATTTGTCTGTCTTGTGCGAATGCTGTAAATGCTGTCAGCATCATTAGCACATACAGTAGTAATGTTTTTCTCATCGCATTGAACTTTAAGTGATTGTTAAGTTACAAATAATCGCAAGTTTAAGAATTAAAACTCGAGCATTCAAAAAATGAAGGTTAATTAACAGGATATGTGCCGAATTTTGAATCGATTTTTCAAAAAACTTCCACATATTGCATCGTAAACTACTGATTTTGACCTATGAAATATTTTGCTGATGCCCATTGCGACTTGTTGAGTTATTTACAAACAGTAGCTAATGCCTCGCCGCTTGCCGATGAATCGAGGTGTAGTTTACCCCTGTTAGAACAAGGTCAGGTTGGTTTGCAGACAATGGCAATTTTTACCCTCACCAAGCGAGGAAGCACAAAAATGGGAATAGGTCAGGTTGAAAAATTCATGCAGTTGCTCAAAAACTACCCCAAAAGAGTTTACATGCCCTCTAATTTCGATCGCTTTGTTGATTACCCTTCCAACGATCGGACTATAATTATACCTGCCATAGAAAATGCTTCAGGTTTTTGTGAAGAAGATGAACCGCTGAGCAATGGATTGACCAGACTTGATCAAATGGAGCAGCAATTAGGATATATTTTTTATATTAGCCTTACACATCACACAGAGAACCGTTTTGGTGGAGGAAATTACACCAATATCGGACTAAAAGACGACGGCAAGCGGCTGTTAGATCATCTGGCAAGCAAAAAAATTGCTGTTGATTTTTCTCACACAAGCGATGCCCTTGCCTACGGAATACTCGAACATATAGACAAATACAAGCTACCCATCAGGATCTTAGCAAGCCATTCCAATTTCCGGGCAGTGCATAACCACCCTCGCAATTTACCTGAAGACCTCGCAATGCAAATCGCTCGCAGGGGCGGCTTTGTTGGGCTGACATGGCTGAAGGACTACATTGGCAACAGTTCCGAAGATTTTTTCCGCCATTGGGAATATGGCGCCCAAAAGCAAATTCCAATGGCAAGCGGAGCAGATTTATTCTATTACCTGCCTAACCAGTTCCCTAAAGGAGTGTATTTTGACAGATATTCTAACGCAAGTCATTATTCACTACTCATTGAAGACATGGAAGCTCGACACATTGCCACACAAAGTTTAAGGCAGTTTTCTTACGTCAATTTGTGGAATTTCCTACACTCGCTCTGGAGTGGTAGCAAAGATTAACCATCAAAAATGACCATTCCTTAATAAAATATTACGTCTAAGAATCAGCTTCGATCCATCCTCTATTCAATAGGGTATGGCTTTGCGCGTTATTAATGGCGGTAATCCGGCGATCCTATGGAACAATGTTATTCAGCAGTCGTGCGCTGCCTGATTTATTCGGTATCTTTCTTTTTGTTTTTTATTTTTTCTCTTACCTGTCATGCGCAGTCCTACCCTATCGAAGAGATTTTGGTGTTGTTAGAGCGTGGGCAGTTCTCCTCGGCGAGCCAATTGCTGCAAACTAACCTACAGTTGGACTCTACCGACCGCGAATCCAGAATTTTGCTTGGCTCGTTAATGGAAAGTAACGGACTACGTGCAGAAGCCATCCGGCTGTGGCAGCAGGGTTTGCAAAATAACGAAAGCGACTACACGCTACTCGTGTCTATAGGCGAAAGCTACCTGCGAGAAGCCGAATTAATCGTCCATGAAGAAAACGCGCCAAGTTCACTACTTCCCTTTGAGCAACCCAACTACAACTACATAACATATTTGGACTCTGCCATTGCTACGCTTAAAAAAGCTACAGGTTACTATCCACACGAATCAGATGCGCTGTACATGCTTGCCCATGCAAGTCAGTTGAAAGGCGACTACGCCCAAGCACTCCAATATGCACGCTTACTAACCCGCATTTTCCCCTTAGAAGAAAAAAACCATACCCTTACAGGACTTCTGCTTACCCAAATGGGCGACTATCAGGCAGCAGAAGCAGCTTTGCAGGCAAGCCTTTCCATCAACTCACATTATACACCTGCGCAAAAAGCTATGGCAGAGTTACTGTTGATGCAAAACCGCACAGAAGAGGCAGCTGCATTCCTCCGCAGCGCAGCATTCCATGATTTTATCCCCAGTTTTATTGGACTTTCGTTCAGCGACGAAAATTACGCTACTTATTCGAAGCTATCTGCCGCTTTTGCTACGGACAATGAAAACGCCTTGCGCGAAATTATCGCCGACTTGTTGGAGGATACTTCCGACGAGAGTACCTGCTGGCTGGCTCTCGCTTTTTGGCATCAGATGATACCTGCCGATTTGGACGAAATTGCATGGGATACGTTTACTTCGCGGGGCTTGCTTGGGCAGCGTTTAATGGTAGAAATGGCCCGCAGAACCGATAATGGCTTACTCTTGGGCAAACTCTGCCGCAAAATGGTGCAAATGCAGATCCCCGGCACTTTTGAACTGCTGATACAACTCTTGCCACAAGATAGAATGATGGACTCGCCGTTGCGCATTGCCTACTGTCTGGCAGCGCTTGGCAACGATCTGGCTGTTCCCTATCTTATCCGCGAATTGCAATACAGCATATACGAAGACGACGAACGCGGTTACGTCTTCAGCAGAGAAGGCAGGCAGGCAGCACGCCAACGCGCAGTCTTGGCACTTTCTTATTTCAATACAGCTACCTCTATCGAAACACTGCAAAAAGGACTCGAAAATCAGGAAATTAAGCCTTACTGTGCAGTAGCTTTGTATCTCCTCACGATGCAGGAACACTATCTGGAACCGCTTCGTCAGATTGCCCGTGATATCGAAAGACATACAGAAATCACCCACTTTCTGCGCTTTATTGGCACTCGTGAAGCCAACCAGTTGGTGAAAATGATGGAATAGTCGCCGAAAGCGATTATTTTTCGACTATGTTAGCGCTTCATATCTCCAAAGCACTCAGCGATTATCTGATACAAAACCCACCTGTCCGATGGCAGTATGCCGCGCAGTCTCCACCGCACATTGCTTCTGTGCTGTTAGCACTTTTTCAGGAAAATGACGAGTGGCATCTACCTTTCATCTTGCGCAACACCTACGAAGGTGTGCACAGCGGACAAGTTGCTTTTCCGGGAGGCAGGTACGACAAAACAGACAGCGACGTTATTACTACAGCCCTTCGCGAAACAAAGGAAGAAATAGGCATAGAGGTCAGGCGTTCGCAGGTAGTCGGCAGGCTGCACGAACTATACATACCTCCCAGCCATACGATTGTACATCCTGTCGTGGCTATTCTCAATGAGCCGCCTACATTTATACCCGATCCGCGCGAGGTTTCCGAAGTTTTTACACTGCCGCTTTCCTATCTCAATAGGCAGGACATTAGAGGTATGCGCGAGGTAATGCTGCCCAACGGGAAAACCATGCCTTTTACTACTTTCAAAATAGCAGATAAAGAAATATGGGGGGCTACGGCGCGGATGCTTACCGAGTTTCTTGCAGCAATTAACCCTGTTCTATGAACATATTCCGCATGGAACGTGTTAATCACCAATAAGTAGCATAAATAAGTTATCTTTACGATCAACATCCTGCATATCAACTACAACTGCTGTTATTGTCTTTCCCGTACTACATTTTTTCTGATTTATGAGTCTTTCAACCGTCAGTATCAGAAGACCTGTTCTGACCGTCGTTCTTAATCTGGTCATTGTCATTTTCGGTATCATTGGTTTCCGGTATCTGGGCATTCGCGAGTATCCTAACGTAGAAACTCCTGTTGTATCAGTATTTACCTCGTTTACAGGTGCGAATGCCGAAGTAATAGAATCACAAATCACCGAGCCATTGGAAGAAGCCATTAATGGCATCCCGGGGATTGCCTCTATCACATCTACAAGTAGTGATGGGCGCAGCAGTATCAACATCGAGTTCGATCTGGAAACCAACATAGACGAGGCAGCCAACGACGTGCGCGACAAAGTATCGGGAGCTATCTCACGGCTGCCTGCCGAATGCGATCCACCTGTAGTAGCCAAAGCCGATGCAAACGGCAGTTTCATTATCAGCCTCTATGCACAAAGCGACAAGCGAAGCACGATGGAGATCACTGCTATTGGCGAAAAGTTAATCAAAGAGCGTCTGCAAACCATCCCGGGCGTATCAGGCATCCGCGTTTGGGGCGAAAAAAAATATGCTATGCGCCTCATTATTGATGTGGATAAGTTGGCAGCCTATCAGGTTACGCCCTTAGAAGTACGTCAAGCATTATTGCGGGAAAATGTCGAGTTGCCCTCGGGAAGAATTGAGGGAAATACTACCGAACTAACCGTAAAAACATTTGGTCGTCTGGTAACTGAGGAAGATTTCAACAACTTAGTGATCAAGCAAATAGGCGAAAAAGTAGTAACCTTTCGCGATGTAGGTACTGCTAAACTGACTGCTGAAAATGAAAAAACACTTTTCCGCCGCGACGGGCGCTATATGGTAGGCTATGCCATAGAACCGCAGCCCGGGGCCAATCAGATTGCCATTAGCGACGAGTTTTACAAGCGCCTCGGGCAGATTCGCCGCGACCTGCCCGAAGATATTGATGTTTCTGTAGGTTTCGATGATACCAAATATATCCGCGCCTCCATCGCCGAAGTGCAAGAAAGTATTTACATTGCCTTTGCACTCGTAGCAAGCATCATCTTCCTGTTCCTGCGCGACTGGC
Source organism: Rhodoflexus sp. (assembly GCF_053489755.1). Classification (NCBI taxonomy): domain Bacteria; kingdom Pseudomonadati; phylum Bacteroidota; class Cytophagia; order Cytophagales; family Thermoflexibacteraceae; genus Rhodoflexus; species Rhodoflexus sp. Next base: position 56,436 of record NZ_JBRCHD010000042.1, on the reverse strand, counting down.
GTACAACGATCATCCCACTAGTTGCCATTCCTGTTTCGCTCATCGGCTCGTTTTTTATTATGTATGCCGCAGGCTTTACGATCAACGTATTAACGATGCTCGGTATTGTACTGGCGATTGGTCTGGTGGTAGATGATGCGATTGTAGTTCTGGAGAATATCTACGCCAAAATAGAAGACGGCATGACCCCTATGGAAGCAGGAATCAAAGGTGCAGAAGAGATTTTCTTCGCCGTTGTCTCCACTACTATTGCGCTGGCTGCTGTATTTACGCCAGTTATCTTCCTACAGGGTATTACAGGTAAATTATTCAAAGAGTTCGGGGTAGTTATCGCAGGTTCGGTAATTATTTCCTCGTTTGTCGCCTTGACGCTGACTACAATGATGTCCTCGCGCCTGCTCAAGCGCCGCGTAAAGCACAACTGGTTCTACAACAGCACCGAGGGTATGTTTGTATGGATCAATAAACAATACGAGGCATCCTTGGCAGGTTTTATGCGAGTCAAATGGCTGGCTTTCCCTATCATTGCAGGCGCTATTGGGCTAATGGTAATCATCTTTGAAAGTCTGCCACAGGAACTTGCACCTTTGGAAGACCGCTCAAGCATCCGTATTTCTATCACAGGCCCGGAAGGTGCTTCCTTTGAATTTATGGATGCCTATATGGTTAAACTGTTGGATACACTGAAGCAAAATGTACCTGAAGCTAAGGCTATTATCGGAATTACCTCGCCACCATTTATATCGGGTGCGGCCAATTCAGGCTTTAGTCGCTTAGAATTAGTAGAACCCAAAGACCGCCAACGCAGCCAGCAAGAAATCGCCGATATGCTCAATAAAAAGCTGCGCAGCTTGAGCGAAGCCCGTGCGATTGCAACCCAGTCGCCCACGATCGGTAACCGACGAGGCGGGCAGCCTGTTCAGTTTGTTATCCAGACTTCTACACTGGAAAAACTACGCGAAATTTTGCCCGTATTCATGGCAGAAGCACAGGCAGATCCTACACTAACGACAGTAGATGTCAATTTGAAATTTACCAAGCCCGAAATCAGGCTAAGTATTGACCGAGACAAGGCTAATACTATGGGTGTCAATGTGTTAGATATCGCGCAAACGCTGCAATTAGGCTTTAGCGGTATGCGCTTCGGCTATTTTATCATGGGCGGCAAGCAGTATCAGGTAATCGGCGAAATGAGTCGCGGCGACCGCAACGACCCGCTCGATCTGCGCTCGCTATATGTGAAAAACAGAAACGGCGATCTGATCCAGTTGGACAACCTCGTTTCTCTTCGCGAAGAAAGCAGCCCTCCGTCGTTGCTGCGCTACAATCGCTTCGTATCGGCAACTATCTCAGCTACACCTGCACCGGGCAAAACAATCGGCGATGGCTTGGATGCTATGTATGCCATTGCCGACCGCGTTCTGGATGAGTCGTTTACAACTGCTCTTTCAGGACAGTCGAAGGAATTTAAAGAAAGCTCTTCAAGTCTGCTGTTTGCCTTCGGCTTAGCCTTGGTGCTGATCTACCTCGTACTGGCGGGGCAGTTTGAAAGTTTCCGCGATCCGCTCATTATCATGTTCACCGTACCGCTTGCACTTGCCGGAGCGCTGATTTCACTCTGGTATTTTAAGCAAACGCTGAATATTTTCAGCCAGATTGGTATGATTATGCTCATCGGTCTGGTAACGAAAAACGCTATCCTGATTGTAGAATTTGCCAATCAGAAGAAAGAGCAAGGGATCAACAAACTCGAAGCAGTTCAGCAAGCAGCAGCACAGCGTTTCCGCCCGATCCTAATGACGGCTCTCTCAACCATACTGGGTACGCTGCCGATTGCGCTTGCGCTGGGTGCAGGTGCAGAGAGCCGCGTTTCTATGGGTATTGCTGTAATTGGCGGTATGATGATTGCCACAGGGCTTACGCTCTACATTATCCCTGCAATTTATGCTTTCTTCTCTAAGGAAGCATCCAACATAGCTAAGAAAGAAGCTCCACAGCCTAAAACGCAAGAGCCAGAGGAATTGGCGGTTTAACGCTCGTGATACTTGTAAAAAATAAAGAGGCTGTCCAAAAAGTAACATAGACTTTAAGTCTGCGATCGTTGAAATACTTGATAATCAGACGGTTACAAACTAAAGTCTGTGCTACATTCAGCCTTTTTAGACAGCCTCATTCTTATTTGCTGAGAACTTTAAATGTGTTCCAACTCGTCGGCAACCTCGTCCATTGTGCGGTTGTTATCGGGATTTTCGTCGCGAATGGCTTCCATCTCCTGCTGCACAATGCGCAAAATGCGGGCAATGTAAGCTGCATGCCAGCGCTGACGCTCCTCCTCACTCTTAGGATCGGGGCGATAGGCTTCAATATCTGCACGAGAGAGCGTTCCCTTTGCCTCCAACAAGCGCTCAATTGTGTCTAAGCGCTCGCGAACAACAGCAAGCTCACCCGCCACAGCCATAGTGATATTCAATACGCGCTCTACTGCCGCATCATCAAAAAAATAGGGGCGCTTTCCTTTTGCCTTGCTGTTGGCAAGTATTATATCATTGATTTCCATATAGTTGCATTATTTTTTCCATGCCCCAAATACGTTCCATACTGCTGCTCTGCCATGATCTTCCGGCTCAGGGGCACGCGGTTTGGTATGATCCTCATTGTCATTAACCGCACGCACGCCAATTTGGAAGAAGTTTTCAGCTTTGAAACCTGCCTTAGTCATCAGTTCTAAGGTGTCTATGTCGTGCATTTTCGACCAGAAAGGCTCGTTGTTGTAAAAAGCGTCCCAATCGCGGATAAACTGCTCGTACAGATCCATTTCAGGCGTATATTGTGGTTGCTCGATATGCATGGTAAGTCCACCCGGTTTTAGCATCCGATGAATCTCTTTCATAATGCCGTAGATAGATTTTCCCGAAGTTTCATGGAGGAACATCGTTGTCTGAATCCAATCAAAACTCTCATCGGCAAATCCTGTAAACTGCCCATCCATCTGCATGAATTTCACATTAGTAATCCCCAATGCTTGTGCGCGGGCGTGTCCGTAGCGCAACATTGGCGCACCGACATCTATTGCCACTACTTCTGCATCAGGATAAGCCTGTGCAATCGGCAATACATTGTGTCCTAAGCCACAGCCGATATCTAGGATTCGCTTCGGCTTAAATTCGGGATGATGTGAAAGCAGCCACTGTGCAATCGCTTTGCCTCCACCGTCGTTGAAGCGCCCCAACGCTCCGCCGGTAGTTACAAACAGGCCCATGTCATAGTTAGCCGCTGCTGATACGTCGCCCTCAAAAAGCTCTGTATGATAACTGCCCGGCATCAGGTGGTTATCTACTTTGGCAATGTAAGGGGGAATGTTCAGGTTAGGATTTAGTTGCAGGGTATCTTTGCCTGCATTGAGTTTTGCTGCTTTTTCTGCCAGTTGCTTTGCCTGACGCAACACCAGCGAACGCCCTGCCTGCTGGCGCATTTCCATAGCAGCGCGGCGCAGCGCACTCCATGTCTGAAAATGTGGATCTTTCAACATAGCGTCGCGCACCTCGCGACGGCTCTCAAAATCGCGCCCCTTCTCGCGGCGAAAACGCGGACGTACGCGCTTATCAAAAGCCGCGCGATTACCGGGCGAAACCACTGTTGCCAAGTGTTTGTTCAGGTTAGACAGGAAATTAAAACGGGCAATTTCGTCGTGGCTTGCTTCTGGCGCTACTTCGTGTTTGCCAATGCGGTGCCATGCAGGCGGCACATTGATCGGTGCTTGGTTCATACTGATTCTAGCGTTTATAGTTGAACAAATAGTTAATCAAATTAATTATTGTATATAAGTGTAAGTTACGCTAAAATGTTTGGCTTCAAAAATAAACAAGGCAACTTCATCAAAGTTTTCTTGCTTCGGATCGGCGCACCCCGATTATTGCAGGCTGTAGGTGTAGCAGTACTGTCATTTACCCATCATGCAATTCATAGTGGTATTATTTCTCACCTGTGTTTCCAAATGAACTAACATGCCACAGATCTTATTCCGACTTGCAGTGCTTGGATTATTATGGACGATCAGCAACCGCCTACTCGCCCAACAGCAGTTTTTTGAGGCGGGGGATTTCTTATTGGAAAGCAACCAATGCGGGCAAATGGCAACAAATTGCAACACAAGGCGCATTATCGAACGGGTGCGGGCATTCTTACAAAGAGAGTAAAACTATCGGCCGGCTTTGCTGAAAGGAAATTTCAGTGGTTCGCGGCTCAGTTCTACCTTGCTATGTGTAAATCTGAACGACATAGAAGTTCTGTTGCCGTCGGGCGACTCAAAACTCAACTCTACATTGCAAACGAAGGGGAAAAGCATGTTTTCTACCATAGTAAAATTTCCATAAACCGCTTCCAAACGATTGGGGGCGTTTATGTCTTTCAGCGAAAGTTTTTCTACACGAGCGGTGCGACTCCCTACGTAGCCTATCATATCTAAGTTTGCCTGCTGTTTGCGCAGCATATATTGTTCTCCTGCGGCAATTGGGTTAGCTTTCTCTAAATCATAGGGCAAATTGCCGAGAAGCGTCTGCTGGATGAGTTGAAAGTTGATAGGCATATCCAGCCGTCTGCCCAGCGAGTCAAAAGTAAATCCCAGAAAATCGCTGTTGAGTTTGTCTAAGATGCGGACAGAGTCGGGCGTAATGAAAACCCGAGCAGCCTCGATACCCAGCCCGGGACGCAATGAAATCCAGATAGCGCTATCTTTTTTCATCCGAATATCTGCGTTAGTATTTACATCGCGCCCGTTGTTGCCAAATACCAGCCTGCCTTTAGCTGTCAGATACGTAAAATCAAAAGCGTTGAACTGATAAACACTCTCTTCTTTACGGGTGGACAGCGGCGGAGTTGAAGCGCCTGTATTGGTCTTAGCAGGTGGTTTCTGGCAGCCTGTCAATAAAATAACCAGCATTACGCCTGCATAGACAAAGCGCCGAGCAAAGGTGTACAGTTGCATAATCACTAAGATTTTTACTCAAACAGTTTTTTTTCTGCGATTTTGCGGTCTATCCACTGGCTGTTGGAGCCGTTCTTCTTAGCTAATTGCCAATACTTAAGCGCTTCCTCGTTTTTGCCGATTTTGTAGAGTACATCGCCGTAATGCTCTAACAATGTAGGATTGGAAGGGTTCAGGCGGACTGCTTTTTCCAAAAATGGCAACGCTGCCTGATACTCACCGCGGACATATAACACCCAGCCGTGCGTATCCAGATAAGTAGCATTATCGGGCTCCAATTTTATCAGCCGCGCTGACATTTCCTTTGCCTTGTCTAACTGTTCGCCGCGCAGAGAGAGGTAGTAGCTATAGTTATTTAGCACATAGCGATTGTTCATGTCGTACACCAGCGCCTCCTCATACGCTTTGTCCGACTTGGCATACTGCTTCTGTCCGTTGTAAGCATCGCCAAGTTGCGGATAGATATTTTGCAGCAATTCCTTATTACCCACAGAAAGCAAGCGGCTTTGCTCCAGCGATGCTACTGCATCGTCATAATTGTGGGTGGCCAGATGCGCAGTCCCGTTGTAGAACCAGAAAGTCGCATTATTCGGATAATATTCGAGTGCTTGTTCGGTATGGCGAGCAAGGTCTTTGTAGTTTTGCAACATCAGATCGGCACGTATCAGCCCTACCCACGCATGGTAATTGTCGCCGTTGAGTTTAACAGCTTTTTCGTAGTAGCTCTTGGCTTCGATAGCTTTGCCTGTCTCCAGCAGAATAGCGGCATACAGTCCCTGCATCTGCGGATGGTCGGGATAAATCTGCATTGTTTTTTCTGAAAGCGAAAGCAGAACTGTTCTGAGTTGGGGGTCGTTGGTTGCACCTGCCTGATCGTACAAATCGGACAGGACTTGGAGCCGCAGATCTATTTCCAACTGTGGAAAATCAAAGGCTTTTTCCAATGCCCGCAGTTGTGCGTCTTTTTTGCCGTTGCTCTTTGCCAGATCGGCACTTAGGAGCAAGATACGCGGCTCGTAGGGGAACAGGTGCTCAATTTCGGCAATCAGGCGGCGAGCATCCTCATTTTTACGTGCATTCATCAACAACTCGATCTGCGCAATGTACGCATCCGGATCGTCGGGCATGGCTTCCATGAGTTTTTTGCCTTCCCGCAGTGCGCCTTCGGTGTTACCCATAGCTAAGTACAACTTTTGTTTGCGCTGGATAACAGCAGGCTCTAAACCTACCTTTTTCTCCAAATCGTCGTAAATGCGAATGGCTTCTTTGAATTTGCTCTGATAGAGCAGCGCATTTGCCAAGTCGTAATAATAGCTTATCTCGTCGGACTTGAGTGCGACTAAGCGGGCGAATATCTTTTCAGCTTCGCTGTAGCGCTCTTGCTTCTCGTAAATCTCTGCCAGCGTAGAGAGATAGTTGCGATTGTCTTTGGAAAGGCTAAGTGCCTGCTGAACATAGTGAATAGCATTTTTATAGTCCTCCATGCGCTGGTAGGTACGCGCCATCTGGTAGAGAATCGCCGAGTTGTTGGGGGCTAACTTACGGCTTTCCTCGAAGATACGCAGCGCTTTCTGATAGTTTTCGGAAAGGAAGTACTGCATTGCTTCGGTGAAAAGGTATTCAGCAGTATTTTGCTCTACCTCTCTTGCCATCTCCAGCGAATCGGCAGGCGGCTGAATTGTCGGCTTGAGCGGCTTCTGCGCTGCACTTTCAAAGAACACCAACAGGCTTAATAAAACTACTAAGCCTACAGATCTCGAAAAAAGACTTTTGTTGTTCATCAGAGTTTTACTTGCGTATAATCGCCAATGCTCAAATCGTGAGCATGACTTGTGTATTTAACATGGCTGCCCAGCATAGAGTTTCCAATAATAGCGTTTTCGATCAATGTATTTTGTTGGATTAGCGAGGTGTGGATCACACTGTGTTTTACAACCGAATTGGCCCCAATAGAAACATGCGGCCCGATAACGCTATTGTGCAGTTGTACATTATCCCCTATGTAAACAGGGGGAATGATTACACTGTTGTGGTTTTTCACTGAAGCAGCTACTAAAACCTCTTGCAATTTGCCTGCCGCTTGGCGCTCTTGCAGATAATCCAGATAACGGCTGTTCGTGCTGACTGTGCTGTCTTTATTGCCGCAATCTAACCACTCGCTGATGCGTCCGGGGATAAATTTTACGCCCTTTTGCTTCATGTTTTCTAGGGCATTGGTCAGCTGATACTCGCCTTTATCCTTAATGTCGTTGTCTAAGAGGTACTGCATCTCATTGCGCAGCATATCGCCATCTTTTACATAATAAATGCCGATAATAGCAAGATCGGAGACAAAATGGGTTGGTTTTTCTACAAAATCGGTGATGAAACCTGCCTCATCGGTTTTGATTACCCCAAAGGAAGAAGGGTTTTCTACGCGTTGTACCCAGATAATGCCATCTTTGGTTTTGTCCAGCGTAAAATCTGCTTTGAAAAGCGTATCGGCAAAGGCTACTACTACGGGTCCGGAAATAGATTCTTTGGCACAAAGCAGCGCGTGAGCCGTTCCTAAGGGCTGATCTTGGTAATAAATTTTTGCCTTAGCTCCCATTCGTTCGGCAATGGCCGCCAGATCGCGCTCGACCTGCGCCCCAAAGTCGCCGATGATAAACGCAATTTCCTCAATCGGTTCATTACAAACGACTGCAATATCTTCGACGAGCCGCTGTACGATCGGCTTTCCTGCGATAGGTACTAAAGGTTTAGGGATGGTCAGTGTGTGCGGACGCATGCGAGTTCCTCTGCCCGCCATCGGAATAATAATCTTCATGTTCTGTTTTCAAGGTTAAAAGTGTTCTGCCGAATATACGAAAAGGATTATTCCTGCAAAATAATCTGCACCCATCCTCTGATTGTCGTGCGGCTTGCCTCGCGGTTTAGGCGGCGGAAAGTTACTACTGCCTCGTAGAAATAAACTCCTGCCGGCAACCTTGCACCCGAGTTGCTCACACCTCGCCAGTTGATGAAGATGTCATTATTGCTTTGGTACACAATAGCGCCCCATCGGTTGAACACGCGGAACTCTACGCTCTCCACAAATCGCGGACACACCAGCGGACGGAACGTATCGTTTCTACCATCGCCATTGGGCGTAAATACGTTGGGAAGTTCGTAAAACGGACAGTTGTCGTTGCAGACGATGTTGCTCAATCGGCTCTCGTTGCCTGCGCTGTCCAATGCAGTTACGGCATAACAGCCCGCTACGCTATTGATTTGCTCGTGGATAAAGCTCGTATCGCGGATATTGCGGCGCAAGATGCGTAGCGTATCGCCCTCAAAAGGCGCAAAGTAAAGATTGTAACCAACGATCTCTGTATCGCAAGGCGGTGTCAGGTTCGGTTGCCATGTTAATTCATTTTTGAAAACCGAATCGGCACAGGTTGTCGGATCTCGCGGATCGAAACGCGTACAATCCAGTGGCTCAAGGCTCAAAACAGGCGGACAAGGCGCTGTAGTATCGCGCAGAGCAGAACAGGCTACCTGCGACTTATTGAGTAGCGGCTCAAAGATATTGGGATTGTCGTATGTACCGCGTGTGGTAACATAGTAGCAGTATTGCTCGCGTTCTTGCAAAGGCTGATTTTGGAAAGTCCCCCGATCGGTGTAAGTAAAGCCAACTGTAGTTACGTCCACACTGTCTATCAGATCGAAAGTACCGCGTTGAGTGAGTCGCTCGCGATAGACCAAGTGGCGACGGAAACGCGCCGAATTGTTGTTCCACGGCACCTGTGCGTTCCATGTCAAGGTAATTGCCCCGGCAGCGGGTTGGGCAGTCAGCCGCACCGATGAAGCCACCGCTGTGCTGTCTATGAGCTGTCCTGCCGAAAAGAAATAGACGCGGTAGTTATACACCCGATTTTCAGTATCTAAATTCGTGTCTGTGAACGAAGTGTCGTTTTCTGCAAAGGTTTGCGGCAGGCGCACCATGTTAGTAGCTGTGCCGAAGCCTTCGGCACGCGCTACCTCATATGTCCACGGGCGGGGGAAGCGCTCAGGCGTAATACCTATAGGCTTTACCCAACGCACGAAAATCTCGCCGTTGGTTGTAGCTGTGCGCTCTACGCTAACGTTAGTAATGAGCGGCGCATTGGTTTGCACGGTAACGCAGACCTCCTGCGAAGCAATGCTTTCTCCTCCCTTAGGTTCGGGGAAAGTAGCAAAAATACGATAGCAATAGGTAATGCCCGGTTGCATACCGCGCCCGCCGTTGTTGTCTATGAAACGACCCGTTGCAGGGTCTATCCTGCCGATAAGTTCGTAGCCTGCCGACGCAGGAATACCTGTTTCACAAAATCCCGGCTGCCAGCCCGAAGGCCCAATGCGCCTGTACACCAGCATATTATTTGCATTAGGGCAAGTGTAGTTAGCCCAGTTGAGCGTAACGCTACGGGTTGCAGGATCGTAGATAGCCTGCTGCAAGTCCGGCGGTGGCCCAATCACGCGGATGCGGTAAGTCATGAATTCTGCCAACTGATTGCGGATCGGATTCGGAAAATCGCGAGCAATAAAAGTTGCAATGTAAACCTGACGGCTTACATCGTTGCAGGTTGTTTGCCAGCGGAAATTGCTTCGGGCAGTCCCTAAAGGCGAAGGTATGCTGTCTAAAGTAGCGCGATTGCTGGGTGGCAACAGATTGAACAACTGGCCTACCCCCGATATGCTTATTCTGTTACCGTCTGCATCGTTGGCTGTAATAACATCCCGAACCAAAGCACCCGCAATCACACAGGTATCTTTTTCAATATTGGTAAAGCGCGGCGGCTGGTTGACGCACTCGCGTACAATAATCTGCATATCGCGGTTTACCGAGCCAATGCGGATACCATTGCGCCATTCGTCAACAAAAAAGGCAACGTTATATTCGCCCGGCTGTAGGGGCGCGTCCCAAATTAAATCGCCGGTGATCGGATCTAAGGTAAGCGTAGCTGGCTGATTGCCTGCCTCTGTTGTTGCATTAATACCCGGAACCTGATTCAGGGGAAAATAAATATCCACATTCTGATTCAGCCCTCTTTTGGAAATAGTGAAACGATAAGACAAACTATCCCCGTCGGGGTCAAAAGCACCCGGATTATGCCTGAAACGGCGGCGCGAACAAGCTAAAAAATCTACCGGTGGGTTAGTCAGGATAGGAGAAGAATTCAGCCCCAGAAAAGGTGAGATCAAGAAGGTGGACTGGATTGCAAAGGCTGTGTTAATGGAATTCGGAATATTAACAATCCCGCCATTCCGATTGCGAATTACAACACCTACGTTAAACTCGCCGGGGCCGGCGAAGGTATAGGTCGTGCGGTAGATATTTTCAGTCGTCAGGTTGCCTAACGAGCGCGAAGAAGTACGGCGAATCAGGCGCGAGGGCGAGCCATCCCCAAAAAAGATTTCAATTTCCTCATCTGGCGGAACGCCTTCATCATCGGTGTAAATCGTTACGGTAAATTCGTAGCTGAGAGATGCGCCGGGCAGCCTGCGAGCCACCAGGTCGCCTGCGCGAATGTGTGTAGCCTGTGCTACCTGTGTCAGAGCCAGCAGCAGCCATACAAAACAAAAAAGGACTATTTGGACTATTATTTGCCTGAAAGATCTTATCATTAGTTTTTAGATTTAACACAATCCGCTACAACAAAGTTGGTGTGGGGTCAGCTGATATGATATTACTTAATTTGACCACTTGATTCCTCAGAACAAAGTCTGCCATTACAAGAGCTGCCATTGCCTCAACAATTGGCACAGCGCGAGGTACTACACAAGGGTCATGCCTGCCTTTACCTGAAATAACGACCTGTTCGCCGTTTTGGTTAATGCTTTCCTGATCCTGCATGATGGTAGCAACAGGCTTAAAGGCCACGCGAAAATAGATGTCTTCTCCGTTGCTGATACCCCCCTGTATGCCGCCTGAATGGTTGCTGCGAGTACGCACCCGCCCGTCGGGATCGGTGTAGAACGCGTCGTTGTGCTGCGAACCGAGCATCGCCACGCCATCAAAACCGCTGCCGTATTCAAAGCCTTTCACCGCATTGATGCTCAACATCGCCTTGCCCAATTCGGCATGTAACTTGTCAAAAACAGGCTCGCCCAGACCTGCCGGAGCGCCTTTGATCACACAACTGACCACGCCGCCGATGGTATCGCGGGATTTGCGCGTCCGATCAATCAGCTCAATCATCTGCTCGGCCATTGCCGCATCGGGACAGCGCACAATGTTACTTTCTATCGCATCTTCAGAAAGATCAAGTTCGCTGTGGCTCTTGTCGAGCTTGAGTGCGCCTACCTGCGACACATAGGCGTGTATGCTGATGCCTAAATGCTTCAAAAAAAGTTTGGCAACTGCTCCTGCTGCTACCCTAGCGAGGGTTTCACGCGCCGAACTACGCCCGCCGCCTCTGTAGTCGCGCGTGCCATATTTAACTTGCCAAGTATAATCGGCATGAGAAGGGCGAAACTTATCTGCAATATGGGCATAATCCTTGCTGCGCTGATCTTCATTCCAGACAGCAAGCGCAATCGGTGTGCCCTGTGTGTATCCTTCAAAAATACCGGAAAGCACTTTGACCTCGTCGCCTTCCTGCCGCTGGGTAGTAATACGAGACTGCCCAGGACGGCGGCGATCCATCTCGCGCTGCACAAAATCCAGATCGAAGGGAATGCCTGCCGGACAACCGTCTATCACCACTCCCACTGCCGTACCATGCGATTCTCCAAAAGTGCTTATGCGGAATATTTTTCCAAAACTATTGCTCATTTGCCAAATTCATTTCAAACAAAGATATAATCAAGTTTTGGCTTTGGCACATAAAAGGCTTACTTTTGCGCTGCAATTTACCATCGCAACTATTTCATTTAACTATAAAACAGCCTTTTATCATGAATAAAGCTGACATCGAAAAGCGCCTGCAAGAACTCAAAGCAAAGCAAGCAAATATCATGAGCCAGAAGAAAGCTAACCGCAATGTGGACGAGTTGAAAGCTGTTCGCCAAGAAATGAACAGCCTCAAGCAACAACTACAGGCTTAATGCAAAAAGGTCGGGTTGCAAAGTTCGACTTATTACTTTTAAGTGCCCTACAGCATCTTACTGTTTCCCACCTTTGAATTTCATCTCAAAACATATTCTTGAAATTATGTCTATTACAGCATCAGACGTAAACAAATTACGCCAAATGACAGGCGCAGGTATGATGGACTGCAAAAAAGCCCTCACTGAAGCCAATGGTGATTTTGAAGCTGCCATTGATATTCTGCGCAAAAAAGGCCAGAAAGTAGCTGCTTCACGTGCAGATCGCGAGTCTTCCGAAGGTTCTGTGTTCTTGCGCACCAGCGCAGACAGCAAAGAAGGTTTTGCCATCTCCCTGAACTGCGAAACAGACTTCGTGGCTAAAAATGAAGACTTTGTAGCTATGGGCAATAAAATAGTTGATATGGTAGCTACACACAAGCCGGCCAACATCGAGGCAATCAATGCTATGAAGATGGAAGACGGTCGCACGCTTTCTGAGCACCTGACCGACATGATGGGTAAAATCGGTGAGAAAATCGAAGTAACCCACTATGCACATGTAACAGGTGATCGCGTAGTTACTTACATCCATACAGGTGCAAAAGTAGGCGTACTCGTAGCCCTTAATTCTACCTCCGACGCTGCTGTAGCTGCCGGCAAGGACGTTGCGATGCAGATCGCTGCTATGCGTCCGCTAGCGCTGAACCGCGAAGGCATTGACCCGGCTGTTATCGCACGTGAAATTGAAATCGGCAAGGAGCAAGCTCGTGCTGAAGGCAAGCCTGAAAATATGCTGGAGAAAATTGCCATGGGCAAGCTGAACAAATTCTACAAAGAAAATACGCTGCTCGAGCAGGATTTCGTAAAAGACAACAGCAAGAGCATCAGCCAGTACTTGGACAGTGTTGAAAAAGGGCTAACAGTAACCGACTTCAAACGCATCAGTATTACCGGCTGATATTATCTGAAGAGTATTTACAACAAGGAGGCTGTCCAGAAAGGCTACATGTAGCACAGACTTTAGTCTGTAGTCGTCTGATTATCAAGTATTTCAACGATCACAGACTAAAGTCTATGTTACTTTTTAGACAGCCTCTTATTATTTTTACGAACTGTTAGAAAATATGTCCGAAGCCAAAAAACACCTGACCTCCTTCGCGGCTTTGGGCATAGTCTAAGCGCAGAACGGTAGATTGATTCCAGTTTACCCTGCCGCCGATGCCCGGCGAGCCTTTCCAGTATTGAAAGTTAAAGTCGCGGGGGCTGTCCCATGCGCTGCCGAAGTCGTAGAACGGTGTTATGCCCAAAGCGAAATGCTGGCGGAACAGGTGGAAGTCGTAGAGCCGTGCCCGCATTTCCAGATTCACAAGCGCCATTGTTGGTGCCATGAATCGTGCTTCGCGATAGCCCCGCAGCGAACGCGCACCACCCATCACAAGGATGCCGCCCGCCTCTGCCTGACTGGACAAATCCCACATTTCAATAAAGTTGATTTTGCTGCCGAAGATATGTCCAAAGGCAGCCAGACCTGCAAAAGTCAGGCGACTTTTGCCATCGCGCCAACGCCCCAGCGTATGGAACACCTGGCCCTGCGCCATGAACTTGTTGAAGTTAAAATACGAACCCAGCCAAGGAGCAGAATACTCGTGCGAATATTCCAGGAATACGCCGCGTGAGGCATCCGGCTCAAAGTCGCGGGTGTCGTAGATAATCGCGCCTGCCAGCATACTGGTAAATAATGAACGCTCGTCGCCCGTAAAGCCCGCCAGATTGAAGCGATCCCAAGTGCCGTCTGCAATTTGTTTATCAACCAGCGTGATATTGTTAATAGCCTTTACTTTCTCGCCCGAACTGTTTACAGCTACTTCTGCAACACGCCCTTTGAAGGATGAAAATGAGGTAAACAAGGCTTCGTAGCCAAACATCAGGCGCAGTTTTCCGCCCATGAGTACGCGCTCGCCCAGCAGGTTGTAGAGTTGTTCGCGCTGCTCTATGTGGTGGTAATGGTGGTCGTTGTAGTAGCGACCGTCTGCACCGCGCTCGGCGATGCTAAGGTTGCGCTCGTAGTCATTGATGTTGTGAAAGTCGCGCTCCTGCCCTGTCTGCTTGTCGCGGAAACGAAGCGGGCGCTTCATAAACTCTCTGCCTATCCCCCAATACTGTGCGTGCGGGTCTTCCCAGAATACGACATCGGCACGCAAACGCCATTGCGAATTAAAAATATACGGCGCATCGTAGTTCAGCGCATAGCGAATGCGTCCGTTTTGGAAAATAAAAAACTCGGCGGTCAGGTTGTGGCGATAGGGCGTATAAGGAAAAAAGGGGTCAGCTTTGGTCTTATTGGCGAAGAAATTCACCGTTCCGCCAATGCCGAAGCCGCGAATCGGGTCAAACTCAAAGCGCGGTACACCTGTAATGAACGAACCTTCCTTTTTATCGGCAAGCTCCAACTCGTCCATGCGCTTTACGGGGTCTATGTAGAAAGGCAACTCTTGTTGCTTTTGGACAGTATCAACCTCCTGAGCAAAAGCACTCGTACTGCAGATCAGTACCCAAAGGGTAAAGACAAACTTTTTCATTGTTGATGAATGATTAAACGGTTAAACGTAAAAGGGTTAAAGTGCGAAGAACAATGAAGCCATGCCGAAATAAATCAGCAGCCCGGTAATGTCTACTACCGTAGTAATGGCAGGACTTGCAGCTACTGCGGGGTCTCCGCCCAATCGCTTCACTAATATTGGCAGCCCTGCACCGATAATAGTTGCCGTAATTACCTGCAAGGACAAGGCAATAGAGATCATAAAAGCAATAACAGGCAGCGAATACGCAGCAGGGATTTCAGTTTCCCAACTCAGAAACAAGACTTTCCCGTATGCCAACGCGCCTAAGCAGATAGCCAAAAGCAAAGCAATGCGGGCTTCTTTCCAAAGGATCATCAACCAGTTGCGCACAGTAACCTGACCTAAAGCCAAAGCTCTTACTACTACGGTAGCCGCCTGACTGCCTGCATTGCCGCCCGTATCGGCAACCATTGGCATATATAAGGCAAGAATGAGCAATTTTTCCAACGCGTTTTCGTAGCTGTGAATAATCATACCCGAAATAATACCTACGGCAGCCAGCGAAACAATCCATACAACGCGTCTGCGAAAGTGCTCCCATGTACTTGTTTTCATGTAATCAAACGCTTCATTGGTCTGAATAATACCCATGAAACGTTCCATGTCCTCAGTATGCTCGGCGCGAATGACATCCATTGCCTCATCGTGGGTAACAATGCCAACCAACTGATTCTGCTGGTTGAGAACGGGCAATGCTACCAGGTCGTAGCGCTCTATCTTTTTGGCTACCTCTTCGCGGTCTTCGTCCACATAGGCAAAGGCAAATTTGCGGTGCATCGCCTCGCTGACCAACACATCTGACTCGTTCATAATCAGGTCTTTAAGGGTAATAAAGCCCTGCATTTCCTGATTGTCATTAACTACATACACATAATAGATCGTGCGCTTGGAAGGCGCATCCATGCGTATTTTGGTAATTGCCTCTGAACAGGACATTGTTGCCTGAACCGTAGCAAAGTCGGTGCTCATAATACCGCCTGCGGTTTCGGGCGGATAATTACTGAGCTGGATAACGTCTTCACGTACTTTTTTGGAAAGAAAAGGCAATAACTCAGCCTGCTCGCGCTGCGAAAGATGCTGAAAAAGATCGGCGCGACTGTCGGAAGGCATTTGCTCAAATATGAGAGCAAAGCGTTTACGGCTCACCGATTGAAAAAGTTCCAATTGCCGCAAAATTGGGAACTCTGCTACAATTAGCCCCTGTTGGGCAGTAGTGAAGTGGTCTAACTGCGGCAAAAGCTCGATAGCTTCCATACCGACCAACTGTTCGGCAACCTCAACAACAGGCATATTTTTCAATATTTCTACCGGGGGTATATTTTTTACGATTGTCTGCATGGCTTAAAAGTCGTTTTGTTGTCCGACGATTTCCCAGCGTACTTCTGTTACGCCATATTCCAGCGTAAGCAATCCCGCCAGTTTTTCTATCTCGTGATCGTGCTTTGCGTTGGCGTATATTTCTGCCTCTACATAAGTATAGGCAGGACTGCCGTTGTCGGTGCTTTTCAGCGCACGAAGTTGCAAGTGCGGGTCTTTTTTGAGTACATCTAATATCAGCACGCGCAAGTGATTTTCTACCTGCTCTTTGCAGCGCAACTTGATGACATAGAAAAAAGAGCCATTTTCTTCTTTCTTGAAGGAAAAATTATTGAGTTGCAAACCTAAGGGGCGCAGCAGCAGGTGGGTAAGCATCACCGCAACGGCAACAACAGTAGCCTCTGCATGAAATCCTACACCTGCCAGTGCGCCTACTGCCGCAGAGCACCAGATAGTAGCGGCGGTATTCAGTCCCTGAATATTTACACCATCTTTCAGGATGACTCCACCTCCCAAAAAGCCGATACCTGTAACAATTTGTCCGATAATCCGGGTAGCATCGCCCCTATAAACGCCGTCATCTCCTACCGACGCTGTAAGCGCAAAGGATATAAGCGTGAAAGCCGCCGAACCCAGCGAAACCAGCGTATTGGTGCGCAAACCTGCGCTTTTCTGCCGCCATTGGCGCTCTATGCCAATCATTGCGCCAAGCCCGAAGGCAAGCGCTAATCGTAAAGTAAAATCTAAGAGGGTCATGGCTTTGCACTGGTTTTCAAGGCTTTTAATGGCACAAAATTACCCGCCCCTCATCAGAGCAGCCGTTAGAGGACTTTTAGAAAAACATTAGAAAATTATTAGAAAGCGCGTGCCTTTGCCCGGCTCGGAGCTAACCTCAATCGTGCCTTTGTGCAGTTGAATGATTTTGTGGGTCAGAGAAAGTCCGATGCCGTTGCCCGCTGCAAAGCGAGCATTTGCACCGCGATAGAAGGGTTCAAAAATATGCGGCAGGTCGTCGGCTGCAATGCCTATGCCTTCATCAGCAATGGTGATTTCTATGCCTTTTGATGAAAAATCCAACACGACTATGCAGCTTTTTTGTGCGGAAAATTTACAACCATTTTCCATCAGGTTCATAAAAGCGACTTTGAGCAAGTACTCGTTGCCGTTGCGCGTGATTTGTTCTTCAGTTTCAGGTTCGCCTGCAAAGCAAATATCTATGCGATAATCCGGATAGGCTTGCAGGAGTTGCTGCCGCGCATCAAATAGCAGCTCGTCTATGCGCAACTGTCGGAAGGTAATTTGCGCGGGGTCGTAGCCTGCACGGGCAAGATCTAAAAGGCTGCTTGTAAGTCGCGCCATTTTCTGCGCATCACCCTGTATGCGATTAATTATACTGCGGTATTCTTCGGCGCTGCGTTCGCGGCTTTGGGCGAGTTCCAGTTCGGCAACAATCGCCGCCAGCGGTGTGCGCAACTCGTGCGAAATGTTGGACACGAAGTTTTTTTGTGCTTCAAACGAATGTTCCAAACGTTCCAACATGTCGTTGAAAGTAGCTGCAAGTTCGGTGAGTTCGTCGCGGTTGCTGTTGATGGGAAGGCGCAGGTGCAAATTGGTAGCAGAAATGAGCCGTGCTTGTTCAGTCATAGTGGCAATCGGTTGCAGCACGCGGCGGGCAAAGTACAGCCCTGCTCCATAGATAAGCGCCATCGCCGCCACAAAAACCAGCGCGATGGTTCGTCGCAAATTATCCAATTTGGCATAGCCATATTGATCATATGCCGCAGCAGTCAGCAGGTAGGTGATGCCTTCGTGCTCGTAGGCCAGCCCGACTACCTGCCATTCTTTTTGGTAAAACTGAATGACAGCCTTATGCAGAATTTGCGCCAGCATTTGCGGATTTTCTTTGACAAAATCAATTTCTACTGCATCGTGGTAGAGTAGGCGAAAGCCGCTATCATAGATAGCAACTTCTACTTCATTGAGAATCTGCCGATTGTTGCGGTAGATATTCTGCAAAGTAGCGGTATCTACTTTGGCATCCAGAAACAGATTTGCTTTCGTAATTGCCTCTTTTTGGAGCAAGGTGTAAAATTCTTTTTCGCGGTTGCTACGTGCTGAGAAGTAAATTACTGCCGCAAAAATCAGCAAAATAGCTGCTGATAGTGCGGTAAACAGCAGCGCCAAACGCAAACGAATTTTCATCAGTTTTCTGGCTTCATCAATACAAAACCCATTCCCGGGCGCGTGTGGATGAGTTTAGGTTCAAAATCCTTATCCACTTTTTTGCGCAAATAGTTGATGTAAACGTCAATAAAATTAGTACCCGTGTCAAAATGCGTGTCCCACACTTTCTCGGCAATTTCGCTGCGAGAAAGTACACGCCCGGCATGTTGCAGCATATAGGACAGCAGTTTGAACTCTTTGGGAGTCAGGTTGATAGCCGCTCCGCCGCGCTCGGCAGTTTTTGTATGGGTATTCAATATCAGATCGGCATATTGCAAAATGCCGCCACTGTTGGCAGAAGCGCTCGCAGTTTGACTCCGTTTGAGCAGCGCCCGAATGCGCACCAGCAGTTCGCGCATTTCAAAAGGTTTGACCAAATAATCATCCGCTCCGGCATCAAATCCTTCTACCTTGTCGTCGGTCGTTCCCAGCGCGGTAAGCATGATAATCGGCAGGGCGGGCTTGCTGCGCCGCAACTCTTTGCAAAGTTCCAGCCCGTCCATTTTGGGCAACGCTACGTCGGTAATCACTAAGGCATAGTCGTTTTGGAGCGCTAACTTTTTACCCAAAAGCCCATCATAGGCGGATTCGGTTGTAAATCCGTTTTCTGCCAGCCCGCGCCGAATCAGTTCGGATACACGCTCGTCATCTTCTATGACCAAAATTTTCATATGCTACTCGGGTTCGTTCAATTTGCGCATCAGCTCAGCTATCAGGCGGTCTTTTTCTTCGTTGATTCTTCGCTGCTCTGCTAATTCCTGTTCCTGTTTAGCTAATTTTTGCTCTAATGCCTGCTTTGCTTCTTCAAACATAGCATAAACTGTTCGCCACGCTTCCTGTTCTATAGCTATCTGTTGGCGCTCTTTGGGATCGGTGCCGACATAGTGCAAAATATCGGTCATCTCTTTGACCTCTTCCAAATCGGGTTGGTAGGTGTAATTCTTCGTGATCTCGTTTTCATCAACAAAATTCCTTTGCTCAAAAATGCTCAGCAACTTGTCTAAGCGCGTCTGGTAGCGGTCGGTGATGCGCCCTACCTGCACCACATAGCTGTCATGGGTCAGCTTTTCTATGAACTCGCTCTTTTGCTCTAACTCTGTGTGCGTTACAAGGTCAATGTACTGACGCGCTACCTTGATACAAGGACTGTGGATCTCAGGCAGCGTAAAACCCAAAATGTAAATCGTTACAATCGGCAAGACAAATTCACGACCATTGACTTTATCTGCTTTCTTGTATTGTTCGGACAAATAATTGCGAAAGCGCATCAAGTCAATCGCGTTTCGCGCCTTCTGAATTTCTATCAACACCTTTTTGTATTCGCCCGATTCGGTGCGGATCGTAGCAATAAAATCTAAACGGAAGACTGCCAAACCTGTCAGCACACTGGTATAAGTGAATTCCTGCGGTTTGACCTCCACGCTTTCAATGGTTTCTTCCAACAGCGTCCCGATGAAAAACTTCGCTACTTTCTCGTTTTCCATCAGCCGCTTGAAAACTACGTCGTATATAGGATTGGCTATGAGCATAGGATTAGGTAGTTGGTGAAATTGTCTATAAAACTCCCACAAAAATCACACCCTGAACCGCTGCAAGGCATCGGCAATGTCGCGGGTGTTGCTCAGGCGCGGCACTTTGTTCTGTCCACCCAACTTGCCCAGCGATTTCATGTAGCCGATAAACGCGCTTTCTTCCAGCGATGTAACGACCAATCGCCGCAGGATGTTGCCCGTAATCAGGTCGTCGTAGTAGGCGTTGAGTTGGCGCAGGCGGTCGTCTAAGTCCTGCGCAAACTGTTCGGGATTTTGCGGCGCTTTGGCAAAGGCAATCAGCCACTCGTGGTAGGGCAGCCCTCCACTAGGAGGATTGACCTGCGGCGCAACGGTAAACTCTGTTACAGCCGTTTCAGGATGCTTTTGCAGGGCATATTGCATCGCTTTTTCCACTTCTTCGCCGATGACGTGTTCGCCAAAAGCGGAAATAAAATGCTTAATGCGCCCCGAAACCACCACCCGATACGGATTTTTGCTGACAAATTTGACCGTATCGCCGATGGAATAACCCCACAGCCCTGCATTGGTGTTCATAATCAGCGCGTAGTTGACTCCCAATTCTACCTCTCCGATGTGCAAACGGCGCGGATTGGGCTTGAAATAATCTTCGGCAGGAATGAACTCGTAGAAAATACCATGATTGAGCAGCAGCAACAGCCCCGGCTCGGTTTGGGTATCCTGATAGGCGATGAAACCTTCTGAGGCAGGATAAGTCTCTACGCTGGCAATTTTTTTACCGATAGACTTAAACAATTTCGTGCGGTATGGCTCAAAATTGACTCCGCCGTAAACAAAAACCGAAAAGTTGGGAAAAACCTCGCTAATCGTCTTGCCTGTTCGCGCCTGAATGCGGTCAAAATACATCTGCACCCAAGGCGGAATTCCTGAAATCAGCGACATATCGGCTTTGAGCGTTTCAGCAATGATTTGGTCTAATTTCTCCTCCCAGTCTTCTATGCAGTTGGTTTTGTAGGAGGGCATTTGGTTGCTGCGCAGCCATGCCGGAACGTGGTGATTCACAATGCCAGACAGTCGCCCCGTAAGGATGCCTGCCTTCGTATCCAGTTTAGGACTTCCCGAAAGAAATATCAGCTTGCGGTCTAAAAAATCAAAATTACCCGTCTCATAAGCATAGCACATCAATGCATCGCGGGCGCTATTGACATGGTACGGTGTTGATTCGCGAGACATCGGAATATATTTTGTACCCGATGTCGTCCCCGAAGTTTTGGCAAAGTAAGCGGGTTTGCCCGGCCAAAGAACATCACTCCAGCCTTCCATAATGCGCTCAATGTAGGGTTTCAAACCCTCGTAGTCGCGGATAGGCACGCGCTTTTTGAAGTCTTCATAGGTGCGCACCTGCTCAAATTCGTGGTCAGCACCAAACTGCGTGCGTCTGGCTGCTTTGACCAAGGATTTTAAAACCGCCATTTGCGTTTCGACAGGACGAGCCGCCCACTGCCGCTGACGCGCGACGATATAAGCAGCAAAAGGTTTGGCAAGTACAGAGCGAATCATGCACAAAAATACGGCTAATCCCGATTGGTTTTGACAATATTCGCAGCATCAATAATCGTAATAGCTAAATACTGTGAAGATTCGGCAAGTTGGCAATTCAAAGACAGGCAAACTATTGGCAAAGAGAGTACAGCTAATACTAAATCAATCATCTATCATGCAGTTTTTATTCCGTAGAGATTGCATGTTGGCAGCATTAATCAACCCCGCCCCCTTTTGCTGAGGCTGTCTAAAAAGGCTGAATATAGCACAGACTTCAGTTCGTAGCTATTTGATAATCAAGCGATTAGTAAATCACAGACTAAAGTCCGTATTACTTTTTGGACAGCTACGTGTGCAATAGAGCAAGCTACTGATGCCTTTTAGCATCAGCGGGAGTTGTAGGGAATCTTTCACAGAACATAAGACACCTAACCCACCTTCTCAAATATCTGCACGGTACGCTGCGTGTTATAGATAGAAATAAACTGATCTGCGTCAGTGAAAAACTCGGTTGTAAGATCTATGCGCTCGTGTCCGCCAAACTCATGCTCGTCCGAAGTGAGTATGATGCGGTACTTGCCGTGCTGTGGCACCCAGAATTTATAATCGGGCACAGAAGCTGTTGGGTGGAAGTTGAAAACGAAAATCAGCCCGCCTTTTTCAAAGCAAATTGTCTGATTGGTTTGGTCTTGGTTGAGCAGGAGCGTCTGCAAACCCGGTTGAAGCAGGTTGAAACGCTTAACCAGTGCAATCATTGCACGGTCAAAGGCAAGCAGGTAGGAGTAGCGCAACAGCTCATTATCAGCAAGACTCCACTGCCTACGGGCGTATTTGTAGCTCCAATTGTTGCCCTCACGTGGAAAATCAATCCATTCGGGATGTCCGAACTCGTTGCCCATGAAATTCAGGTAGCCCTCGCCGCCCAGCGCAATGGTAAACATCCGAATCATCTTGTGCAGGGCGATGCCTCTGTCCACCGCCAAATTAGGGATGTTTCGCGCCATGCTGAAATACATTTCCTTGTCCATCAGGCGGAAAGCGATGGTTTTGTCTCCTACCAGCGCCTGATCGTGCGACTCGCAATAGGCAATCGTGCGCTCGTCTTTGCGGCGGTTGAGCATGGTGTAATACATCTGCACCACGTCCCACTGCTCGTCGGTTTGGTCTTTGATCAGTTTAATCCAATAGTCGGGGATGCCCATGCCCAGCCGATAGTCAAAGCCGATACCGCCGCCCTGAATCGGGAAGCCCAGTCCGGGCATTCCGCTCACGTCTTCGGCGATGGTGATTGCCCAAGGTTTAATGGTGTGGGTCAGGTAGTTAGCCAATTGGAGATAGGTAACAGCATCTTTATCCACCGCTTCGGTGAAGTAATCAGCATAGCTGTTGAAAGCCACATGTCCATGGTGCAGGTAGAGCATGGAAGTTACGCCATCAAATCGGAAGCCATCAAAATCAAATTCTTCCAACCAGTAGCGCACGTTGGAAAGCAGGAATTGCAGCACTTCCCACTTGCCATAGTTGAACAGTTTGGAGTCCCAGTCAGGGTGTTCGCCGCGCCCACCCGCATGGAAATATTGGTACTCTGTGCCGTCCCAAAGGTTCAGCCCTTCCAAAATGTTCTTCACCGCGTGCGAGTGCACCAAATCCATGATGACGAGCAAACCCGCATCATGCGCCTTTGCTACAAGATATTTTAGGTCTTCGGGCGTTCCGAAACGCGATGAAGGTGCAAAAAAGTTAGACACATGGTAGCCAAATGAACCGTAGTAAGGGTGTTCGGCTACCGCCATCAGTTGAATCGCATTATAGCCTGCATGGCTGATACGCGGCAAAATAAAGTCAGCAAATTCACGGTAAGTACCTATTCCTTCGCGCTCTTGGGCCATGCCTGTATGTGCTTCATAAATCAGTAAAGGAATATTGCCTGCCTTAATGGCTGTCGCCAATTCCTCTACCGATGCCTTTGGTTGGGCTATGCGTTCGGCAGCAACTTCTTCAACAGGAGGATGCCATACCTGCGCGGCAAAATCTTTCGTTACCTCATCCTGCACCACACGGCGAACATAAGCGGGAATACGCTCTACCTCGCCAATGGCAGATCTTACCAACACTTTGAATAAACTGCCGTGCGTCCATCTACCAGCATATGTTTGATCATCTAGCAAAATTTCCCAAATGCCGTTTTCGCCTTTTTTGAGCGGGTGCGAAGTGCGATTCCAGTCGTTAAAATCGCCAATCAGGAAAATCGACTCGGCGGCAGGCGCCCACTCGCGATAGTACCAGCCTTTAGCTTCCGCGTCGTAGTTAATGCCAAGTTTCTGATGCGCTCCCGCAAAATCGTACAGACTGCCGTATGCCTCCTCCAGTTGAAAAAGCAATTCATGGAAGCGCATAAAACGCGCCGCAAGTTGGTGGTTAAATGGTTCCAGCCACGAATCTTGCTGAACAATCGGTAAATATTTGCGGATGTTTGACTTCATAATAGAAACTACCGTTGAACTTCGGCATCCAACATACGAAAAAAGAATGATTAACTGTATGCCACAATTGTAAGACTCCCCAAAAGTAGTACGTTTCACAAGCAGTCAAAAAAGTAGCACCTTTTAAAACGCGATCTGATAAAAAAGAGCAAATTTTTCCCTGCACAGATTGCCGCAATTCTCAAGGAATTCGACGGCGGCAAAACAGCATTAAAATCAACCCTGCCCTTTTTTCTGCTCCGTGTGGCTGTCCAAAAAGGCTGAATGTAGCACGAGATTTCAGTCTGTAGCTATTTGATTATCAAGTGGTTAGCGAATTACAGACTAAAGATTGTACTACCCATATTGAACCCCGCTGGGGTGATTTACCCATCATGCCATTCATAATGGTATAACTTTACCCCAAAAGCAGCAAGCCAAAAAGAAAATACTACTGCTCGCCAAAGAACAAAGATTGCTTGCGCGACTTTTTCAGCTTGGGTGTTAAAACGCGGAAGTCAAAAAGACAGGCAACAACGCGCAAGCAAACATCTGTCCTGTTCCAAACAAACCCCGCTGCCGTTTTGTTAATTGTTTATGCAATCAGTTAGAGAGAAAACCCAACGGCTGCTGTCGCAGCTTTCCAAAGGAATTTATGAGAAAGAAGAAATCATCCGCCTGTCCTTACTGGCAGCGGTAGCAGGGGAGAGCGTGTTTCTCTTAGGCCCTCCGGGCGTTGCTAAAAGCCTAATTGCACGTCGGCTCAAATTTGCCTTTCGCGACGGCAAATCTTTTGAATACTTGATGAACAAGTTTAGTACTCCTGATGAAATTTTTGGGCCGGTGTCTATCAAAAAACTCAAAGACGAAGACCGCTATGAGCGCCTGACTGACAACTACTTACCCGGTGCAAATGTGGTTTTTCTCGATGAAATTTGGAAAGCAGGGCCTTCTATCCAAAACGCATTGCTGACCGTACTCAACGAGCGCATCTACCGCAACGGCGAAACGGATATGAAAGTCAATGTGAAGGGCATCATCGCCGCCTCTAATGAGTTGCCGCCGGTGGGAGAAGGTTTGGAAGCCCTTTGGGACAGATTTTTACTGCGCACTGTTATCGGTGAAATTCGCCAAAGCGGCAACTTCATTAGCATGATTCTCAGCACGGAAGATGTTTACAAGGACAATCTCACCGCTGAAGAAAAAATTTCTGCCGATGAGTTTGAACAATGGAATGCGGCAATTGAAACTGTCATCGTTCCCGATGAAGTGGTGAATGTCATTCAGGTTATCCGCCTGAAGTTAGAAGAATACGATGCTAAAAATGACCCGCCGTTTCGCATCTATGACCGCCGCTGGAAAAAAATTGTCCGATTATTGCGCACGGCAGCTTTCCTCAATGGGCGCGACAAGGTAGACTTGATGGACTGCTTCCTGATTGCTTATTGCCTCTGGTCGCATCCCGAACAAATTGAAGTAGCTCGGGAAATCGTTTCGGAAACCATCCGCAAGCACGGCTACACGCTGGCCGTGAATCTATCGGCGCTACGCAAAGAAATTAGCCAATTTGAGGATGAAGTAAAAGCCGAAACCAGAATCCCAAACAAGGTTTTTTCTGAGGAATTGTATCTGATAGACCGTCAGTATTTTGAGGTGCTGGGCATAGAAAATCACTTTGAGGGTAAATACATTAAGAGTACAGAATTTGAAAAACTCAACATTGATGAGCCTGTTACCGTTGGGGTGTACGATGAAAACGAAAAACTGACCTACCGCGTCAAAGCCCGCAAGGGCAAAGGTGAGCATCAGGTAGAGTTTACCTACAACTCACAGGCGATTATTTTGCCACTAAAAACGCATAAGGTAGAAAAAACCACCTATCTGTATAAAAAACCACACCCATTGGTAGAAAAATATTGGGATGAACATGCCGAGCGACTCATCAATTTTATAGCTGCTCAAAAAGCGCGCATGCGCAACGAAGCGCCTGCCGAACTGCGCCATAGCCGCGAAAACTTATTCGTGGACAAACGACTATCAGAGTTGGTAGAAGCCAATCATACCGAAACGCTCAATGCTCTGAACGCCTTGGAGTTAAGTGTAGAAAAAATCAAGCATTACTACAAAAATCTATAGCAGCCGGATCTTATTTCCTGCCTACGACCAATAGGCGATTATCTACTGTCTCTATTTTCACATAGGGCATGTTGGCAGCAGCGAGCCACTCGCGAATGGTAACTTCGGACGGAATCTCCCTGCGAAGCGAGTGCAAGGGAAAACTGAAAATCGCAAATCGCTTGCTTGCCTTGCAGATGGCGAGGAAAGCACCTGCGATGTGTTCTGTTTTTTTGTGTAAGTCGAGCGCAACAGCTACATCAAACTGTTGTTGCGTGCCAAAAATATTTTCAGGGGCTACCTCCTGAATTTGCAGAAAGCCCATACCGCCTTTTTGCAGCGCATAGGCAACCGCCAAATGGCGCGGATCGGTCTCGGTAATAGCAGCAGAGAGGTAGCGAAAATGTTGCAACCAGCAAATCGTAAATTGCAGGTAGTCGAAACCTACCTCCAGCATGTTATCGGGACGAATTCCGTTGAGCAATGTTAATACTTTTTGAAAAAGGGCAATAGGTGCTGTCAAACGGAAACGCGAAAGTTCGGGCAACGCTTGCACAATACCTGCCTGAAGCAAGGACTCCTGCTCTACTTTGGAAAGCTCTGCAAAGGGTTTTTGTACAAAATAGCGCAACTGTTCGTCTGCGAGAAGCATTTGCGTATCTTGCAGCAACAGGCCGCGCACATAGGCCGCAGCCAGAGTCAAGTGATAATTTTTTGACAACATGTGGCGAATTTACAAAGCCTGTTTCAATGATTGGGGCTTGTGGCTTGCCTTTATTTTGGCGCTTGCTTGCTACCTGCTTGCCTCAGGCGGGCAAATAGGCATGACCTTAGACAGCTATTACTACCTGTCTGCCGCTGAAAATTGGGCAAATAGCAAACAACTAATTGATTATCAAGGCAATATTTATGCTAACTGGCCACCCTTGTACCCTCTTTTACTCTCGCTTGGGATGCCGGATGTACTTGCTTTTGCTGTATGGATACATGGTTTTGCGCTGTCAGCAGGCATTTATTTTTTTGCTCGCTGCTTGCCCGATCGCCTGCCTATGTCTGTCCGCAATGCTGCGCTGTTGAGCTACGCCTTGTATGCTCCTTTGCTGGCATGTAGCATTTACCTGTGGTCGGAAGTGGTGTTTATGGCTTTGCTGCTGGCTACTTTTGCCGCTTTTTTACGCAAGGAAAAGCCTGAGATGCTTTTTTTGTATATTATTTTGGCAAATCTAATGTGTTTGCAACGCAATGCGGGTATTTTTTTCGTAGCAGCATGGACGCTCTCGCAGTTTTTTACCACCATAAGTGCAAGGGAATTATCGCCGGGAGCGCAAAGGAATAAGTTTTCGGTCAGACCCATAGGGTCAGAACGAAAACTGCCCCAGTCTGACTTACAGGGTCTGACTGCGATTGACAAGCTAATATTTATTGCCCGATGGATAATCTCCAAGCCGTTTTTGATAAAGATAAAACGGCTGTGCAAGATAGGCACAGAAGGTAGCTTAGCTGCTATTGCATTCATTGGCTGGCAGTTGCGAAATTTTCTGTGGGTCAGAGACGCGCAGGACTTCCGTCAGAATATTGCACTGATTGACTTTGCGGAAAGTGTCAAGCTCAGTTGGGCAGCGATGAGCACTTGGATTTTACCGCTTCAAGTTCCCCAAGCTGTTCGCGTTTCGGTTTTAGCAGCACTTTTTGGCGCTGTAATGCTCCTGTTTTTTAGGTCTGCTGTTCGGCGCGACTTGCTGCCGCTGCTGCTTACTTTCGGCTGCTACCTTATCGGCACATGGGCGCTGCGCATGAATATCGCCAGCGAAAACGACCGCTATTTTCTGCCGCTGTTTCCTTTTTTCTTGTTGCTGTCAGTGCTGCTGCTGCAACAGATTCGGTCAAAAAAACTGGCAGCCTTGTTCATGCTTGCGTTGATGAGCTATCAGGTAGCGCGGGGAGTAAAAAACACGCTGATGTGGCATCATACCAGACAAAATTTATCCTTTGGCATACTGCACCATTAGCTCGGCAGTTACCTCTGAGGCGCTTTTGGGCATGGCAATTTTTGCAATGAGTTCGTCATAGACTTTGAGCGTGTAGGCTCGCTTGTGCGTCAGTACTTTGCGCAGCTCCTCAACAATTCGGCGAGGAGTGCAGTCGTATTGCAACAACTCTTTAACGATTTCTCCGCCCGCAATCAAATTCACTAATGAAACAAAAGGCAGGCGGATAAAAAACCAGAAGAATAAGGCAGAGATCCAGCCGGTGCGGTAGAGTACCACCTGTGGCACGCGAAACAGTGCCGTTTCCAGTGTAGCAGTGCCCGAAGCCACCAGCGCAGCCTTAGACAGGTGCAATAAATCATAAGCCTTTTCAGGGTAAACGGGAATGCCCGCCTCCAGCGCAGGTGTATATAGCTGCGGCGATAAGTGCAGCACACCCGCCACAGCAAATTGATAATCAGGGAATTGCTGTGCCGCTTTTACCATTAAAGGTAGAATTTTCTTGACCTCCTGCACGCGGCTGCCCGGCAGTAGCGCTACCAGCGGGCGGCTGTCTTTGTGCATGACAGCGGCAAAGGCAGTGTCAGGTTGGAACTTAGCGATTGCATCGAAAAGCGGATTGCCAACATAATCTACACGATCATAGCCCTCTTTTGCATAAAACGCCTTTTCAAAAGGCATGATGACAAACATTCTATCCACATTTGCCTTTATTTGCTGCACGCGCTTTTTGTTCCACACCCAGACTTTAGGCGAAATGTAGTAAAAAACCTTGCAGCCCAATTTTTTGGCAAAAGCAGCCATGCGCAAGTTGAAGCCTGCATAGTCAATTAGAATGACCACGTCGGGACGGTGTTGCTGTATGTCTTCGCGGCAGAGCGCCATCAGGCGGGTAATTTTGCGCAGGTTGGCGGCAACCTCGCCGATACCCATAAAGGCTGTTTCCTTGATGTGGCGCACCAGTACTGCACCGGCTTCTTGCATCGCATCGCCTCCCCATGCGCGAAAAGTAGCTTGTGTATCGTATTTTTTGAGGGCTTGAATCAGATTCCCGCCATGCAGGTCGCCCGATTTTTCGCCGGCTATCAGGTAGTATTTCACTTTTTAAACAGAGCAATGTGTTCTTTGAGCAGGAGGGTTTTCTCAAGCGTATCCGCCCCTGCGATTTGTTCGTTGATTTTTGCCAACTCCTGCAAAACGGAAAGGTCTGCATCGGGCAAATGTAGGTTAGAAAGGCTTTGCTGCTCAATGCTGCGGGCGGTATTCTGCTCCTGCAACTCTTTGAGGTCTTCAGCAAGGCGATTGAGTTGCTGACGCTTGATTTCTTTGGCTGCGAGCCGTTGCAACTCCTGCGCAACTTTTTGGTAAGATTCTATCCGTGAGTTTACCAAAGCCAGATTCTCTTTGGCAGACTGGATTAGGTTTTCACCTGCTTCTATCTCATCCGCCTCCAAACCTGCCTTATAGTCGTCTTTGAAAAAATAGATTGTTTTTTTGTCAGCACCTGTAAACTGCGCGAGCGTCGTTTTTCCAACCATCCGCAGGCGATCAAATTCATCGCGTTTGACGTATAGCATCTCATAGGCTTTTTGCTGCGCCTGTTCCAATTGTGCCTTCAGGGCTATGTCTGCTTGCAGGTATTCTTGATTTTCCTGCATAATTGCCTGAATTTCAGGGGAAAGATAGATTTCTTCCTCAGTTGCTTTGCTGCGTATTTTTGCTACTGATTTGTCTGCATCTTTGACGCGATTAGTCAACACTTCGTTGATGTAGCTGATAAACTGCACGAAAGTGCCTTCGGGAAAATACCCAGCCCGCAGGGTAATTTTTTCTCCATCTTTTAAGGTCAATTGGCAGTCTGCACTAATATTTTCCTCGCCTTTCATCAGGTGCAACATCTGCTCAAACTCGTAATGAGCAGCATTGGCAATAATCGCACCTTTGCGCGGATGTGCATAACGCACCTCCATATTGGCGATGTTCACTATCGGAATTTCTCTTTGCTGTTTTTCCACACCTAAGGAAAAACTCAGTCTGCGCGGTGTAAGGGTGAGTTTGTTAATGAACTTTTTTTGCCAGTCCAAATAGAAATGGCGGAACGAAAAAAAAGCGCCTGTTGCCCCTAAGAGAAAGCCCACCCGCGAGTAAACACTTGCCGAGTAGATAGCAACGCAGGTAGAGGCAATACCCAGAATGGTTTCACCGCCAAAGTGCCGCCATATCTGGGGTTTTTGTTGAAAGGAAACAATTTCTTTTGGTTTTGAAAGCCACTCCATGCATTTTAGAACGCAGCAGACTGCAAAAAGTTAGAATTTTATTCGACCGTGCTAATATCAAAACCTATCTGACAACGCTCGCGGCGTATCCGATCCAGCGCTTTCTCGAAGCTATAGCTGTCAATGTCCCTGCGAATTCTATTGCGCATAACTGTGCGGGCATCTTTGCGCATCAAACCTTCAAAAAAACGGCGCACGTCGTCTGCATCCTCCAGTAGCAAGGGCGGAACAGAGGTTACATTGCCGTGCTGATCTTTGGCAACCATGTGGAAGTAACTGCTATTGGTATGTTTCATATCACCGGTGCGGATGTCTTGCGAATCTACGCGTATGCCCACAATCAGCGAACTTTGCCCTACGTAGTTAACAGAAGCCTTTACGATCACTAACTGACCTACCTGCACAGGATATACAAACTCTACCTCTTCCACAGAAGCGGTTACACAGTAGTTGCCTGCATGGCGACTGGCACAGGTAAAAGCTACTTGATCCATCAAACTCAGCAAGGCGCCGGCATGTACGCGTCCTTCGAAATTAGCATGATGGGGCATCATCAACTCTGTAATAACCGTCCGTGAATAACTCACCGGGCGGCTCTTTTGTACCATCGAATGCATAGGTTTTGGTAAGTGTGTAGTGTACAAAAATAAACTTTTGCAGTAATTTTAATGCAAAATCACAGCAAATATGAAAATAGTTTACATGCTAATTGCTTGCCTGTTCCTGTCGGTAAGCGTGCGCGTACAAGCACAAAAGCAGCCAATCGCTATTGCCATTCACGGGGGCGCAGGCACTATTTTGAAGGCTAACATGACTCCCGAAATAGAAAAACAGTACACCGAGAAACTGGATGAGGCTGTTTCGGCAGGCTATGCCGTGCTGCAAAAAGGCGGTACTTCGATAGAAGCCGTTGCAGCAGCGATCCGCATCATGGAAGATTCACCGCTTTTCAACGCGGGCAAGGGGGCAGTGTTTACCAACGAGGGAACAAACGAACTGGATGCCTCCATCATGGATGGCAAAACACTTGCCGCAGGCGCAGTTGCAGGCGTTACAACCATCAAAAATCCGATTGACGCTGCTATTGCCGTAATGCAAAAATCGCCACATGTCATGATGACCGGGCGCGGCGCAGAAACTTTTGCCCAACAACAAGGACTCGAATTGGTTCCCAACAGCTACTTCCGCGACGAGCGCCGCTACCAGCAGTGGCTGAAAGTAAAAGCTCGCGACAGCATCGGCGAGGGCCGCATCCGCCCCGAACTGCTGCTCGATGAGGATGCCTTCATCAAAGACCGCAAGTTTGGAACGGTAGGCTGCGTGGCGATAGACCAATATGGTAACCTCGCTGCAGGTACTTCTACAGGTGGCATGACTAACAAACGCTATGGCAGAATCGGCGACGCGCCTATTATTGGTGCCGGAACTTATGCCAACAACGAAACCTGCGCTGTTTCGGCAACAGGACACGGCGAATACTTCATCCGCGCCGTAGTAGCACACGATATTTCAGCTTTGATGGCTTACAAAAAGATGTCGCTCAAAAAAGCAGCAGATCAAGTAGTGATGAAAAAGTTAGTCCAAATGGGGGGCGAAGGTGGCATTATTGCTATTGACAAGAAAGGCAATATTGCAATGCCTTTCAACTCTGCGGGTATGTACCGCGCCTGTATCTACCCCAATGGACAAAAGAAAATCGCGATTTACAAGGATTAGAAGCCAATACCGAAAAAGGTGCGCTCGCCTCGTTTATCTACACCTTCGAGCAGGTATTTATTTTTCTTACGCGTCAGCATTCGTTGCAGGTCTGCGATGTTGCGCACCTGTTTTTTGTCAATGTGTGTAATAATGAATCCTTCCTGCACCCGATTGGACTTGAGGATACCATCGCCAAGGCGTGTAATACGCAAGCCGCCGCTGCTTAGTTTAAAGCGCTTCTTTTCATTCTCGCTAAGCTCCTCTACCTCTGCGTTCCACTGAGGCACCTGTAACGTAGCGCCGATCAATCCCGTGCTGTTGCGTTTATTTTTGAGCGTAACCTCCACCGTCCGCTCTTCGCCTCTGCGTTCAATCAGCACTGCAATCTTATCGCCGGGGCGATGGCGGGCAACAATTTCTTGCAAATGTGATACAGTATTTACCTCTGTACCATTTATGGCAATAATTACATCGCTTGGCATTAGGCCTGCGTCAAATGCGCCACTACCTTGCCCTACTCCGGTAATATATACACCTCGAATGGTTGTCAGATTGTTTTTGCGGGCGATCTCGTCTGTTACCTCGCTGATACTTACGCCCAGTAGTGCGCGTTGTACTTGGCCGTGTCGGTACAGATCTTCGGCGACTTTCTTGGCCAGATTGACAGGTACGGCAAAGGAATAGCCTGCATAGCCACCTGTACGTGTCGCAATAGCTGTATTAATACCAATCAGTTCGCCTTTCAGATTAACCAATGCCCCACCGCTGTTGCCGGGATTAACCGCAGCATCTGTTTGCAGAAACGACTCGATCGCAAGCCCGTCGTTGCTGAACAGCAAGTTGATGTTACGCGCTTTGCCACTGATAATGCCTGCCGTTACGGTCGAAGTCAGATCGAAGGGATTGCCTACAGCAAGTACCCACTCCCCAACTCTGACCTCATCCGAATTACCGTAGGTAACAGGCATCAGATTGTCGGCCTGAATTTTGACTAAGGCGAGATCTGTTGTCGGATCTTGCCCGATGATAGTTGCCTTAAACTGCCGCTTATCGTCTAGCGTAACGATGATTTCGTCGGCCTCGTCAATGACGTGATGATTGGTCAAGATCAGCCCATCTTGGGAAATAATAACGCCGGATCCTGTGGACATCCCTCGCCGCAAACCTTCCTCGCTGTCGTCGAAAAAGCTCATGACAGCTGTTTTACTGCCTTTGTATTGGGTGCGAATATGCACAACTGAAGGTGTGCTGCGCTCGGCTGCCAGCAAGAAGTTCATTCCTTCGGGTACAGTAAAATTACTGGCAAGGTTTTCAAAAATCCCTGCAAACTTTGCCGGATTGTTCGCTAACCCAAGCATGGGCTGTGGCTGCGGTTTTTGCTGAAAGAACAGGATATAACTACCTAAGGAAAATGCCCCACCGATCACGGCAGCGAAAAACACCGACACAAAAAACCAACGCTTATTAATGGCAGCCATAACGTCCTCCTTACTTTATTTTTTCAATTTCAACTTTCAAATCCTTGTATTCGGTAACGTCGGGAGCCAGTTGAACGGCCTTTTCTATGTCCTGCAAAGCCTGACGGGGCATATTTTCTTCGAAATACACCGTAGCGCGGTGGTAATAGGCTTCAGCATATTGTGGCGAAAGCTCGATTGCTTTGCCGATATGTGTCAGGGCTTCCGTTACCTTGCCTTCAAAATACCAACAAATTCCCAAATAATTGTGCGCCTCAGCGTTTTTAGGATTGATTTTAACACATTGCGCCATGTCTTCTCTGGCTTTGATATAGTTTTTCAGCGCAAAATAGGTCAGCCCGCGGTTGTAGTAGGCTTCCTCGTTGTTCCGATCTAAGTTGATTGCTGTATTATAATCGCGGATTGCCCGCCAGTTATCGCCAATAATGGCGTACACATTGCCTCGGTTCAGGTAAGCATCTGTATCTTTAGGTGTTCGGCTGACGACTTTGTCGTAATCTGAAATCGCATTGATAAATTGGTTCAGGCGGAAGTAGGCGTTGCCGCGATTGTTATAGGCTTGGGTCAGGTTGCTGTCTAACGCAATCGCCTCAGAATATGCTTCAATTGCTTCTTTGTATCTACCCTCCCGAAACAGCATATTGCCAATTTCTAACTTTTCTAAATGCTTGGTTTGGGCATCGCCTTCCAAAGCCACGCCAATGATTGCCAGACTGATGGCAATGCGCAACAAAACGTTCATGAATGTAATAAAAATGGTTCAGAGTTATGCTTTCATAATGGAGGAGCCTGTAGCCGCAGACTCGTCTGCACGAACGCGCAGAATATTGCTTTCCACATCGGTAACATAGACCCACTGCCCGGCTTCTACGAAAGCATCTAAAGAGGTAGCCTCGTACAGCCTGCCTTCGATCTCTACTTTACCCGAAGGTCGCAATACGGTACGTACCAGCGCAGGTTTGCCTATCAGATTTTGCAAGGTTGCGCCCACTGTGTAGCCATCTCTTGCGTCTAATGCTTTGTTGAGGGTTGCCTTGTGGAAAAAGCGGGAGTTTAAGATATTTTTAGCCAGATACAGCAGCGCTACGATGCCGCTCAGTACGCCTGCCAGCACCATTGTCAGAGAAGTAACGGCATCGGCGGTATGCACTTGTTCAAAATCCATTCCCTCGTTAGGCAGTGCGGCCAGCACCAGTCCGCTGACCAGCAAAATAACTCCGCTGATACCTGCCACCCCAAAGCCGGGCACTACAAAAATTTCAGCAGCCATCAGTAAAAATCCGATAGCAAATACCAGAATCTCCCACCACTCGGTCAGCCCCAACAGGTAGTATGAGCCAAAATACGCTATTGCAGCCAACAACGCTGTCAATATGGGTATCATTGCGCCGGGAGTTTTTAGCTCCAAGATCATCCCTGCCATGAGTGCTAGGATCAGGAATGCACTTACCCAAGGCTGAATAAAGAAAAATGCCATATCGTATAAGAAACCACTGCCTGTCATGATTGAAGGTATTTAGTTCTTTGCTAATATACGCAAAATTATCCGAATGCGTTTATGTTAAAGGAAAGTTGTCGAGCATTTGAATACCTATTCCGTAGCGGTCGGCATAGACAACTCCCTGCGGTGTTACCTGAGCGCCTACGGCAAGATCATTTTTGATGAGCAAAGCACCGTCCATATCTACATAGTCTAACAAAGGAGCAAGATGCGCAATGGCAGAAATCCCTACACTGGATTCTGTCATACAGCCCATCATGACTTTCATATCCAATTGGCGCGCCAGTGCAATCATCCGCAGGGCAGCCGTAGGCCCTCCGCACTTGGTTAGTTTGATATTAATTCCGTGAAAGTATCCCTTACAACGTGCTACATCGTCTTCGGTGATGCAACTTTCATCGGCAATTACAGGTAAACGGCTGTAACTGAACACTTTTGCCATTCCCTCCCAATCGTTTGCCTGCAAAGGCTGTTCGATGAACTCGACCCCCAAGTCAGCTAATTCCTCAGCATAGCAGATGGTTTGCTCGGCAGTCCAGCTACAGTTGGCATCTACCCTGAACCGCGCATCGGTATGGCGACGCAGTTCGTGGACAATTTCCAGATCGTGGTCTGTCCCCAGTTTTATTTTGTAGATCGGCCAAGGCTGCGCCTGCATCTTGGCAAGCATGACATCTATCGCATCAATGCCAATGGTATAATTACTAATAGGCGCATCGGCAGGATTGAGCTTGAGGATCTCATACACGGGTTTGTGCATTTTGCGCCCGTAGTAGTCCCATGCAGCCTCGTCGAGTGCGCACTGTGCAAAAGGCAACTCGTGCAGGTAGGGCTTTGCATCTGCCCACAACTGTTCCGGTGTAGAGAACTGATAATTACTCAATAGTGGCGGCAAAGACGCTAGCGCCTGTTCCATTTTTTCAAAAGTAACCCCGTAATACGGATTTTCGGTTGCCTCGCCGTAGCCTACTGTTTGGCCATCGGACAGCGCCAAAATCATCGTATGTTGATGGGTTCGCGAGTCGTGTGCTATGGTAAAACGGTTGCGCAGTTCCAGCACATAGCGGCGCAGAAAAATTTGCATAAGGAAAATGATAAAACCAGAACTTAAAGTTACGGTTTTGGTTTCTAATATTGCACACTCAAAAATGTATTGCAAATCATGCAAACGCAAACTTTACCTACCAATAAGTTTGGTACTGCCGTTTCCTTTGAAGATACCTCCGTGGCTTTTGCCATGAAAACCGACGCACAACTCTACCAGAGCTATGTCTTGTTTAAGGCTATTAATCAAAACTGGTTGGTCAATACCGGCACAGGCATAGTAAAGTGGGGCTTGCAGGTCGGCTTACCGATCAAGGGGTTGCTAAAGGCTACGCTATTCAAGCAGTTCTGCGGCGGAGAAAGCATTGACGATTGCAGTACTGTTATCCGCCAAATGGCAAGGCTGGGCGTAGGAGCTATTTTAGACTACTCAGTAGAAGGCGAAAAAACCGAAGCAGGTTTCGACAATACATGCCGCGAAACAATTGCCACTATCCACTATGCTGCCCAACATCGCCAAGAAATTCCGTTTTGTGTGTTCAAAGTAACTGGGCTTGCGCCCTTCCGCCTGCTAGAGAAAGTTTCGGCAAGCATGAAGGGTGAGGCACTGCCCTTGCTGCCTTCCGATCTGAAAACTTTCGAGCGCGTCCGCGAGCGCGTAGATCAAATTTGCCGCACCGCAGCAGAAAACGACATTCGTATTTTTATTGATGGCGAGGAAACATGGATTCAAGATGCAATAGATGCACTGGCCTATGAAATGATGGAAAAATACAATCGCAATCGAGCTGTTGTTTACAATACCTATCAGATGTACACTACCGATCGCATGGAAAAATTGCGGCAGGCGCGTGCCTTAGCAGTCAGACAGGGTTTCTATCTCGGTGCGAAGTTGGTTCGCGGGGCTTACATGGAAAAAGAACGCGCTCGTGCAGCAGAAAAAGGCTATCCTGATCCGATACAGCCCAATAAATTGGCTTGCGATAACAGTTTTAACGAAGCGCTTAGGTTCTGTATTAATAACAAACAGCGGATTGCACTTTGCGCCGGAACTCATAACGAAGACAGTTGCTATTTTCTAACTGCACTCATGGAAAAGTACAACATCAGACCCAATGATCCGGATGTGTATTTTGCTCAACTCTACGGTATGAGCGATAATATTTCCTTTAACTTAGCCAAAGCGGGCTATAACGTTGCCAAATACCTGCCTTACGGGCCTGTGGAGGCTGTGATGCCTTATTTGTTCCGTCGCGCACAGGAAAATACTTCGGTAGCGGGTCAAAGCAGCCGCGAATTGCTGCTCGTTCAGCGCGAATTGCAACGCCGCAGAAAAGGCTCGAAAAGCTAAGTAAGATCCCTATTTTTCCACAATCATCAATTTGGCAAAGTTGAGGAGCAGTGTTTTCTCTCCAACTTTATCGAACTGAATAATTGCCCGCTTATCAGCTCCCTGCAAATCGAGTTTAGTGATTTTGCCGAAGCCAAACTTGGCGTGTTCGATGCGCATTCCCTCGCGCAGCAGCGCAGGATTACTGGCTGTAAAGTTAGGGGAAGGTTTGTGTAGGTAGTTGTTGGCAGGGGGAGGCGGTATCAGCTCACGGGAGGCAGGCATAGCCGACTTCTGCTGCATCTTTTCGCGCAATGGCGACTCGCCCCGCCGGATTGCGCGTGGCGCATCAGCTTCGCCGCGCACTTTGCCGCTACTGTCCACAAAACCATCGCGGCGGACGTGGCTGATCTGTACATAGCGCTGATCTAATTCGTCCAGAAAGCGGCTC
This sequence comes from Rhodoflexus sp., assembly GCF_053489755.1. Lineage (NCBI taxonomy): Bacteria > Pseudomonadati > Bacteroidota > Cytophagia > Cytophagales > Thermoflexibacteraceae > Rhodoflexus > Rhodoflexus sp. The sequence continues at coordinate 18,863 of NZ_JBRCHD010000042.1, read as the reverse complement.
GGCTCGCAAGGGCGCAGATTTCCGAAGCGATAGCGTTGCAAGGCGTAGCTCAGGACAAGTTTTTTCTCGGCGCGGGTGATAGCTACGTAGAACAGGCGGCGCTCCTCTTCCAGATCGGCACGAGAGGAAAGCATCATCTGCGAAGGGAACAGATCCTCTTCCATCCCCACTACGTAAACGTACTTAAATTCTAACCCCTTTGCCTGATGAATAGTCATTAGCGATACTGCGTCGGCATCGTCTTTGTCCGCATCGTCGGCCGTAGTTAGCAGCGAAACCTCCTGCAAAAATGCAGACAGACTCTTGTCTTCGCGGTCGGGCGTATCAGTAAATTCCTTGATCGCATTGAGCAATTCCTGCACGTTGTCGTAGCGGGCGCGCCCTTCTACGGTCTTATCTTCAAAGAGTTCGCGCAGTAATCCTGACGTTTTGGCAATGTATGAGGCTGTTTCGTAGGCATCCTTTTGCGTCAGGGTAAGCATGAAATCTTTGATCATCGTAGCAAAGTCGGCGATGGCAGCGCTAATCCGGGATTTGCCCAGATACTTTTCCGGTTGGCGGACAACGTCCCAAATCGGGATATCATTCTCAGCAGCGGCGACAACTATTTTCTGCACCGTAGAGTCGCCAATGCCGCGTTTGGGCAGGTTGATGATGCGCTTGAATGCTTCCTCATCGCGCTGATTAGCCGTGAAGCGGAAGTAGGCGATCAAGTCCTTGATTTCCTTGCGCTGATAAAACGAAAGGCCGCCAAAAATTTTATATTTGATACCCAACTTGCGCAGCGCTTCCTCAAACGAGCGCGATTGTGCATTGGTGCGGTATAAAATAGCAAAATCTCTGTTGGGGGCTTGATGGCGCATCTTGATCTCGAAAATTGAGGTAGCTATCAGCCTGCCTTCGTCGTTGTCGGTAGCTGCACGGATGACTTCTATCTGCTCCCCCTCGTCGTTGTCTGTCCAGACAGTTTTGTGCAACTGATCGCGATTGTGTGCGATTACCTTGTTGGCTACGTACACAATCTTCTTGGTAGAGCGGTAGTTCTGCTCCAATTTGACTGTCACCAAATCAGGGTAGTCTTTGGAAAAATTCAAAATGTTCTGAATATCCGCCCCGCGAAAAGCGTAGATACTTTGCGCATCGTCGCCAACCACGCAAATATTCTGATGAACAGCAGCCAGATTCTTGGTGATCAGGTACTGGGCAAAGTTGGTATCCTGAAACTCGTCCACAAGCACATAGCGAAACTTGTGCTGGTACTTGTGTAAAACGTCTAAGCAGTCGCGAAAAAGCACGTTGGTATTAAACAGCAAGTCATCAAAATCCATTGCATTGGCTTTGAAGCAACGCTGTACATACTGTTTATAAACCTCGCCAAGTTTAGGTTTGGCGGCTTCAGTATCTTCCGCCAGAAAAATTGGGTTGCGTACATACTCTTGCCACGAAATGAGGCGGTTTTTGGCTGCCGAAATCCGCGACATCACGCTTGCGACTTTATAGACCTTGTCGTCTAAGCCCATTTCGTTGATAATAGTCTTGAGCAGCGACTTAGCGTCGTCGGTATCATAGATGGTAAAATCGGATGTATAGCCCAACCGATGTCCTTCTATGCGCAAAATTTTGGCAAAAATAGAGTGGAAAGTACCCATCCAGAGATTGCGGGCATCGTGTCCGACTACCTGCTCGATGCGGTGTCGCATTTCGCGGGCGGCTTTGTTGGTAAAAGTAAGTGCGAGAATATTGAAAGGTTCTACTCCCTGCTGCATCAACCATGCGATTCGGTAGGTCAGCACGCGGGTTTTGCCCGAACCTGCACCTGCAATAATCATCAGCGGCCCTTCGGTATGCAATACGGCATTGCGCTGCGGCTCATTCAGCGAAGCCAGATAGTCTGTAAAGCGCTTTTCCATCATGCCGCAAGTTACGATTTTTCAGGCGTAACAGTGAGCTGCTAACGGCTGACTAATTCAAAGCGGCTTTCTCTGCCAACATTTTTTTGACTTTACTTTCTAATTGGAAGGCTTTGGGCAGCAGGATGCGGTTTTCGATGGCTGCATGGGTTTGCAGCTCGCTTTCAAAACGCTGCAATTCGGAGTACAGCACGTGGATAACCAAAGGTGTACTATGGTCGGTTGCGTAGTCGTTGGTCAATTCGCGGATGCCGCGCATGTCGTCGTCGTCGTCGTGGTGATGGGCTGCGATATGCTGCATGGTGTGTTTCTGCATCGCAAAAAACGCCTTCCCAAGCCCCCCGCGCCGGTAGAGCGCATCGTCGAGCAGGAGGATATAGCGAAAAGTTTCGTTTTCCTCCTCCAGAATATGGTGTACAAAATCTTCTGCAAAGAGCGGAAATGCCAGTTTCAGATCATTCAGCGTTTCTTGCATCGCCGGAGACAGGTTTTGCGGCTGCGCTCGATTGACCAAGTGCTGCATATACGGCAGGCGGCGGCGCATAAAAATGCGGTGCGAGTTTTTCAGGTAATCAATGATTGCATCTACGGTATAGCCTTTCAACAGTTCGGGCATAGAGGAGCGCTCTTGCTGACGCATCGCCTCCCATTCTTTCAGAATAGGTATTGTACTCATGCGCTTCTCGCGGCAGACTGCCTCCAGCGTTTTACTGCCATTCAGACAAAAGTCAATCCCAAAAATATGTAGCACAGCCCCAATAGAATGGTCTTCTGTAACTAATTCGGCAAGGCTTTTTTCGCGCGCAAACATGGTACTAATGATTTGACGATGCTAAGATAACTATTTTGCCTGATTATCCCTACAAGCCAGCAGCGTATTCCGCAATAACGCAGCAATCGTCATGGGGCCAACCCCTCCGGGAACGGGTGTGATATAGCTGCACTTAGGCGCAACTTCTGCAAAAGCGACATCGCCTTTAATGCTGTAGCCCGATTTTTTAGCAGTATCAGGTACGCGTGTAATACCAACATCAATCACTACTGCACCTTCTTTGACCATATCCGCTTTGATAAACTCAGGTCGCCCAAGTGCAGCGATCAGAATATCTGCACGGCGCGTTTCTTCGCCCAGATTAGGGGTTCGGCTGTGTGTAATCGTAACGGTACAGTTGCCCGGATAGGCATTGCGCGACATAAGCAAGCCCATTGGCATACCCACAATATTGCTTCTGCCAACCACAACGCAGTGTTTGCCTTCTGTCGGAATGTTGTAATGTTCCAGCAATTGCACAATGCCAAAGGGCGTAGCAGGAATAAAAGTAGGCAAACCCAGCGCCAATTTGCCCACATTGGCAGGGTGAAAACCATCCACGTCTTTAGCAGGATCTATGGCATAAGTAATTTTCTCCGCATTGATATGCTTAGGCAGCGGCAATTGGACGATATAGCCGTCAATTTCAGGGTTTTCATTTAGGCTTTGTACTTGCGCCAGCAGTTCGGCCTCGCTGATGGTTTCCGGCAGGCGGATGAGCGTAGAACGGAAGCCAATGCGCTCGCAAGTACGCACTTTGTTGCCTACATAGGTTTCGCTTGCGCCGTCGTTGCCTACCAGCACAGCTGCCAGATGCGGAATACGCCCACCTGAAGCCTTGCGCCTTGCTACCTCCTCGCTGATTGTTGCCTGTATTTTTTCTGCGACAGCCTTGCCGTCTATGAGAATCATGTGTCCCCCGATTTTTTTGCGAAGTTATATAACATTGACCTCAATGACACGTGCGGCGATAGATCATAATCTCGTCTTCAGGCAAAGTCCGGCATATCTTGAAGGGTGGGACTTGCTCACTTAGCACTGTCAATAATCTGTTATTTTTTGTTCTCAACTGACAAGATGACAGAGGGGATTATTGAATATTAAAAAAATCGTAGGTTTTTGTTAGTTTTACAGTGCGATAAGGCTGTAAACTGTCAAAAATGCTGCCTTAGAATTTTGGCATATCAGTTGAAAAATTATATATTTGAGAAGTAAACATTGTTAAACTAAACACACAATACTTATGAAACCCGCAAGATATGATTTCGGTACATTTTTCCCATCCATCAACAAAATTTTTGATGATTTTGTAAACAAGGAATTTGGCTCATGGATGCACAACAATTTTTCAGCTACAAACACTACGCTACCTTCGGTAAACATCAAAGAGAATAACGATGAGTTCGTGGTGGAAATGGCTGCGCCGGGCATGGAAAAAACCGATTTTAAAATTAACTTAAACAACAACTTATTGACGATTTCTTCTGAAAAACAAGAAGAAAAAAACGAGGAGAAAGATGAGTTTGTTCATAAAGAATTCTCTTACCGTGCGTTCCAACGTTCTTTCACACTGCCTGATATTGTCCACAGCGACAATATAACCGCTAAGTATGAAAACGGCGTTCTCTCTGTTCATATTCCTAAGAAGGAAGAAGCCAAAAAACAACAGCCCAAGCAAATTGAAATTGCTTAACATGTAGCTTGTGGAAGATACGGATTCTTTGTTGTCAATTACGCATGGAATTCGTATCTTTCGCTTTAATTACCTACCTGTTTTGCTCGTTCAAACTAAACTACAATCGGTATGGACTTAATCAAATGGACAAAGGAGGTTATACCCAAATTTCCAAAAGTAGTGGAAAGCTTTTTTGGAAAAATTATTGGAAATGGTGAAAAGCAGGAAGTAGGGACTTTACCCTCTGTCAATATTAGCGACGAGGAAAAAGCTTTTGAAGTAAGCGTGGCTGTACCGGGGCTGGATAAAAAAGATATCAAAGTGGAAGTACACGAAGGATATCTCAAAATATCATCCGAGAAACAGTACGAAAGAGAAGAGCGCGAAAAAAACTGGATGCGTCGCGAATTTGGCTATGCCAGTTTTCAGCGCATCTTTCAACTGCCGAGCAATGCCGACCCCGACAAAGTGCAGGCAAATCTTAAAAATGGTATCTTACAGATTCGCTTAGGTAAAAAAGCTACTGCCGATAATCTCAGCAAAGTCATAGAAGTTAAATAAGCAAGAATTTAACAAACAGGAAAGGAGGTCATCATGGAAAAGTTTTCTGTAGGTATCTCCGCTATTTCGCTGGCTTATCTGCTTTTGCTTTGCGGCTTTTACAAAATGAATGAAATAAAAGCTCGCTTAAGCATGTTGAAAGACAAAATTTTATTGCTTTTTAAATTAAAGTTCAATAAAACTTTCAAATTTAGCAGTAACAGACGAAAGGTTCTTGCTTGTTAATTCAAACAACGGCTTCCCTAACCGGAAGCCGTTAGTTTTTAAAATCTTGTAAAAAATGTGATCAGTTCATCCAGAAGCTACGCTACAGCAGGCTAAGCAAACTGTAGCGTTCGAAAATGCTTTTCTCGATAAACTTCTTAACTTCGCAGCATGGCGGAGTTGATTCATATTCACCCGAAAGATCCGGAGCCGCAGAAAATTCGCCGCGTGGTAGAATGCTTGCGCGATGGAGGTGTTATCATCTACCCCACCGATACGGTTTATGGTATCGGCTGCGACCTATACAGCGCCAAAGCTATTGAGCGCATCTGCCGCATTAAAGGCATCAAGCCTAATAAAATGCACCTGTCGTTTATTTGCTACGACCTTTCCGATATTAGCAATTATGCCCGTCAGATTCCTAATGCGGTTTTTCGGGTGATGAAAAAAGCGTTGCCCGGCCCGTTTACTTTTATTCTGGAATCGAGCAGCGAAGTGCCTAAAATTGTAGGGCAAAAGAAAAATCAGGTAGGAATTCGCGTGCCTGAACACAACGTCCCCCGCGCGATTGTTAAGGAATTGGGCAATCCGATCCTGACGACTTCTATCAAAGACGAAGACGAAATTATTGAATACATGACCGATCCCTCACTTATCAGAGACAAATACGGCAATTTAGTAGATATAGTCATTGACTCAGGCTATGGCGGCAACGTTCCATCAACGGTCGTGCTGTGCGAAAATGATGGCACGATGGAGGTTGTACGCGAAGGTTTGGGCGATCTTGCATTATACTTGTAGCAATAATAATATCCGCACCACTTATACGTTTATTATAGACATCGGACAAAACCACATGGTATTCTAAACAACAACTGATAAACAACACAACGTTCTTACTTTTAGTGGATATGAAGACTACCCAACTTTATGAACCAAACACTTTTCAATGATGATTTTTTACATCTTGAGTATTTGCCTACCGAAAATGTACTGATTGAAAACTGGTATGGCTTCGTAGATTATGCACGTTTCGTAACAGCAACACCTATTATCCTGCAAGCCATCAAGCAAACGGGTGCAAACCTGCTGCTGTCCGATTTGAGTAAACTCAAAGTGCTACGCGAAGATGCTTATTCGTATCTGATACACGAAAAAACGCGTCAACTGACCAAACAAGGTATCAAGGCATATGCTCTGGTTATCAATCCGGAAAAAACTAATGGTACAACAATTGCTAATCTAATCAACGTACAAGTAAATCTTGGCGGCAAGCGTTTGGATCTTGCATGTTTTCACAGCGCTCGCCAAGCAGGTAATTGGCTCAAAGAAAAAACTTTGGAACCACAAGTAAACGTATAATCTTTGCAGATGAAATAATACTAAAATGAGTTTAACCTCAGTGTATTCTCTGCGTAAAATTTGACCTGCTTTGCAGTTAAAAAAGTGCTACCGCAAAGCAGGCAATGATTTTTCGCAAAGTCCGCAGAGAAGTATTACCTGTTGTAAGATTCATCATGGTATAACATCACACCAATTGTTTTTCACTCATCATGCAAATTATCCGGCGGCAGCTATTGCCAATTGTTATCTCTTTGACCTTTATTTGGGCCTGTTCTCAGGATCGCGAGATACCTGACGTTTCACACATCCCCGTAGAAGTGTCGTTGGTGAGGCTGGAAGGTGAAATTGCAGCCATTAGCAATGAAGAAGAAGCTCGCCGTTTCTTGGATAAATATCCTGCTTTTGCCAATACGTACCTGTTCCGCAGTCGCTTGCGCAACGATGCTGTTCCTATCAGCGATATGCTGCGGCTCGGACAGAGCGCGTATATAGACACACTGGCAATGGAAGCACAGGAACACCTCGGTGATATGGCAGGTATCCGCCGCGAGTTGGAGCAGGCTTTCCGCATGGTGAAGTATTACTATCCCGATTTTTATGTGCCTACTGTCTATACGATAGTAACGGGCTATGGTAACGATCTGACCATTACCGACTCTGCCATTTTCATTGGCTTGGACTACTTCATCGGGCAGGACTCGCGCTACCGCTCCCCTGATCCGAATTATATCTTCAGGCATTATCGCAAAGAACTGATTGTACCGGCCGTCATATTGATGCTTTCCGCGCGGTATAACCAAATAAGTGAGGGCAATCAGACCATGCTCAACCAAATGATTGCCTATGGAAAAGCCTATGAGTTTACCTCGCAGATACTACCCTATGTAGCTGATTCACTTATTATTCGCTATACAGCAAAAGAACTTCAAGACTCTTACGACAATCAGGATGTTATCTGGGCGCACTTTATCAAAAATAACCTGTTTTTTGAGACCAGTCAGATAGCATCTAAGCGCTACATAGAACAACGTCCACATACTTTTGAAATAGGCGACGAGTGTCCCGGACGCATCGGAACATGGTTAGGTTGGCAAATTGTACGTGCTTACCTAAAGAAGCATCCGCAGATAACCCTGCCGCAACTAATGGCGGAGAAGGATGCACAGAAAATATTTGAAACCTCTGGGTATCGTCCACCCAGATAGCATTTTTCACCATAGATTCCTGCGTAAGATTTGTAATAGCCCATTAAAAAGCCGCCCGAAAACAAGAACAAGTTCAGGCGGCTTTCTTGGCTGACTATTCCAAGCGTTTAGGATAATTCCTGATAGTCTTTTGAGCGCACGTTGTTAAATGCCTCTTTCGATTCCTGCATTTGCTCATAATCCTCTTTAGAGAATACGCGGTTTGTCTGAAATACGCGCATGCCTGTTCCGGCAGGGATCAAATGACCGACAATTACGTTTTCCTTCAGACCTGTGAGGAAGTCTGTTTTACCGCGGATAGCTGCCTCACTCAGCACCTTAGTCGTTTCCTGAAATGATGCGGCAGAAATCCAACTCTTCGTACCCAACGAGGCCTGTGTGATACCTTGCAGCGTAGGTTTAGATACGGCAGGTTGTGCATCGCGCACTTTCACTAACTTCTGGTCTTTGCGCTTGAGGCTTGAGTTTTCATCGCGCAACTTGCGGGTGCTGACAATCATGCCTTTTTTCATCACGGTTGAATCGCCCGCATCGGTAACTACTTTCTTGTCCATGATAGAGTCATTAGCCTCGCGGAATGTCCACTTATCAACCACCTGACCTGGCAGGAAGGTAGTATCACCCGGATCAATGATCTCTACTTTCTGCATCATCTGACGGACGATTACTTCGAGGTGCTTATCATTAATTTTCACACCTTGCAGGCGATAGACCTCCTGAATTTCATTCACCAGATATTCCTGCACAGCAGTAGGCCCTTTAATGGCCAAAATATCGGCGGGGGTAATAGCACCGTCGGAAAGTGGCATACCTGCCTTTACGTAGTCGTTTTCCTGCACAAGGATGTGCTTGGAAAGCGGTACCATGTATTTCATCTGTACACCCTCACGGCTCTTCACGTAAATTTCCCTGTTGCCACGCTTAATACCTCCGTAGCTTACTTCGCCATCAATTTCACTTACAACCGCAGGGTTGGATGGGTTGCGCGCCTCGAATAGTTCTGTTACGCGGGGCAAACCACCTGTAATATCACGCGTTTTACCGATCGCACGCGGAATCTTTACCAAGATCTGTCCAGCGCGGATTTGCTGACCGTTTTCTACTACTAAGTGTGAGCCTACGGGCAGGTTACTGCTTGCCTGCTCACCGGTTTGCGGATTGCGAACTGTGATAGTAGGGTTTTTCGCACGGTCTTTCGTTTCAATAATTACTTTCTCGCGGTGTCCAGTCTGTTCGTCGTACTCTTCCTGATAGGTAACACCTTCTTCAATCGCTTCAAACTCGACCACACCATCGTATTGAGAAAGAATTACTGCATTGAAAGGATCCCAGAAACAGATTTCCTGACCTTTTTCTACCATGTCTCCTTCTTTTACGCGCAGGAATGATCCGTAGGGAACGTTGTTGCTGATCAGCACCTGTCCATTTTCAGGGTTGATGATGCTTACTTCGGCAGAGCGCGCCATTACAACATCAATGCGCTCACCTTCGGAGTTGGTAGTAGTAACCTTGCGCATCTCCTCAAACTTGATCCGACCGGGATACTTGGCTACCAGCTTTGAATCTACGGCAATGTTGGATGCTGTACCACCTACGTGGAATGTGCGGAGTGTTAATTGCGTACCAGGCTCACCAATAGACTGCGCCGCTATTACACCAACCGCATCGCCAATTTGCGCGAGCTTACCTGTTGCTAAGTTACGGCCGTAGCACTTAGCGCATACACCCTGCTTGGTTTCACAGGTCAGCACTGAGCGGATTTCTACCGCCTCGATACTGGTGTCTTCAATGCGGCGGGCAATATCTTCGTCAATTTCCTGTCCGGCTTCTACGAGCAATTCACCTGTCAGCGGATCGTAAACATCGTGTACAGACACACGCCCCAGAATACGTTCAGACAGTTTTTCAATCACGTCTTCCTGATCTTTTAGCGCCTCAACAGTCAGACCGCGCAGCGTGCCGCAGTCTTCTTCATTTACAACGACATCTTGTGCAACATCTACCAGACGGCGGGTCAGATAGCCCGCATCGGCAGTTTTCAGCGCCGTGTCGGCAAGACCTTTACGCGCACCGTGCGTAGAAATGAAGTACTCTACTACATCCAGTCCTTCTTTAAAGTTGGAAAGAATTGGGTTTTCGATGATCTCACCAACAGAACCTTGCAGGTTTTTCTGTGGTTTGGCCATCAGACCACGCATACCACCCAACTGACGGATTTGCTCGCGTGAACCGCGGGCACCCGAGTGCATCATCATGTAAATGGAATTGAAGCCGCCTTTGTCTTCTTCCAGTTGTTTCAACAGCGTATTCGTAATGCTGTTATTCACCCGCGTCCAAATGTCAATGATCTGGTTGTAGCGCTCGTTGTCGGTAATAAGACCCATGTAATAGTTGTTCCATACAGCATCTACTTCTTTCTTGGCTTCTTCGATGAGTTTATTCTTGGATTCAGGGATCATAATATCATCCAAACCGATAGAAAGACCGCCTTTGTAGGCTGTCTGGAAGCCCAGATGCTTGATATCGTCAAGGAATTGAGCTGTACGTGCCATGCCCACGATCTTGAATACCTGAGAAATAATGACTTGCAGTTTCTTTTTAGTCAGTTCCTCGTTGACATAGCCCACTTCTTCGGGAACAACCTGGTTGAAGAGCACGCGCCCCGCAACTGTCGCTACGAGTTTGGTTTCCAATTGCTTGGTCTGCTCATTGCGCACAGGTACGCGCACTTTGATGTAGGCGTTTTTATCTAATTTACCTTCATTGATGGCAATAATTACTTCCTCAGGCGAGTAGAACGACATGCCATCGCCTTTGACCGGATGTTCAGGCGTGGACTTGCGTCCTTTGGAGAGGTAGTACAAGCCCAACACCATGTCCTGAGAAGGTACGGCAATTGGCGAACCGTTAGCGGGGTTCAAAATATTGTGTGATGCCAGCATGAGCAGCGATGCTTCCAGTATAGCCTCATGGCCGAGTGGAACGTGCACCGCCATCTGATCACCGTCAAAGTCGGCGTTAAATGCCGTACAAACCAGCGGATGCAATTGGATAGCTTTGCCCTCGATCAGCTTAGGCTGAAAGGCTTGAATGCCCAGTCGGTGGAGTGTAGGAGCGCGATTAAGAAGCACAGGATGCCCCTTCAGTACGTTTTCCAGAATATCCCACACCACAGGCGACTTGCGATCAACTATTTTCTTGGCTGATTTTACAGTTTTTACAATACCGCGCTCAATTAGCTTACGGATAATAAACGGCTTGAACAATTCAGCTGCCATATCTTTAGGCAGTCCACACTCGTGTAACTTCAACTCAGGGCCTACTACGATTACCGAGCGACCTGAATAATCTACGCGTTTACCGAGCAGGTTTTGGCGGAAGCGACCTTGCTTGCCTTTCAACATATCGGAAAGCGATTTCAGCGCACGGTTGCCATCTGAACGCACAGCGTTTACTTTACGCGAGTTATCGAATAGTGAATCTACAGCTTCCTGTAGCATACGCTTTTCGTTGCGCAGGATTACCTCCGGCGCTTTAATATCAATCAGACGCTTGAGGCGGTTGTTGCGGATAATTACGCGGCGGTATAAGTCGTTCAAATCCGAAGTAGCAAAACGGCCACCATCCAGCGGCACCAATGGACGCAACTCTGGTGGAATCACAGGCACCATGCGGATGATCATCCACTCAGGGCGATTTTCCAAACGAGCATTTGCGCTACGGAAAGCCTCCACCACTTTGAGACGCTTGAGTGCCTCCGACTTGCGCTGCTGCGAACTGTCGTTAGCGGCCATGTCGCGCAGTTCGTAGGAAAGTTCATCCAAGTTAATGCGGGAAAGCATCATCTCTAATGCTTCAGCGCCCATCTTGGCAATAAACTTATCTGGATTGCTGTCCTCCAGTTGCTGGTTTTCGCGCGGCAACATATCCAGTTTTTCCAGATACTGCTCTTCAGTAAGAAAGTCGCCTTCCTTCAAGTCCTTTAGAATACCGGGCTGGATAACTACATAACGCTCATAGTAAATAATCTGATCCAGTTTCTTGGTAGAAAGCCCTAGCAGGTATCCAATCTTGTTAGGAAGTGAGCGGAAATACCAAATGTGAGCTACCGGAATAACCAAAGAAATGTGTCCCATGCGCTCGCGGCGGACTTTCTTCTCTGTAACTTCAACCCCGCAGCGATCGCAAATGATGCCTTTGTAGCGGATACGCTTATATTTGCCGCAATGACACTCCCAGTCCTTTACCGGACCGAAAATGCGCTCGCAGAATAAACCGCCCATTTCAGGCTTGTAAGTGCGGTAATTAATCGTTTCAGGTTGGGTAACCTCGCCGTGAGAGCTTTCCAGAATGGATTCAGGAGAAGCAAGACTGATTGTGATTTTGGTAAAGTCGTTGCTAAACTTCTTGTTTTTCTTGAACGCCATGTATAGTGATGCAGTTTATGCTTTGAATCAACAAAGTTAGTGTAAAAAAGCATTTTAACCACATTTACAAGGATTTTTCAGGATTTTCTTCGCGCAAATTAGCGAAATTTCAAAGGTGACAACTTGTTTTTTTATAAAAGACGCTAAATTTGCACTCCATTTTACAAGGGCATGTAAATCCGTACCGTCATGAACGATCTGATAAAATTAGTAGAACAAGAGTATGCAGGTAAGAGAACAAGCCTTCCTGCATTCAAAGCGGGTGATACCATCAACGTACACGTAAAAATTATTGAAGGTAATAAGGAACGCATTCAGCAATTTCAGGGTGTGGTGATCCAGCGCAAAAACAGCAGCACCAACGGTGAAACTTTTACCGTACGCAAAATTTCTAATGGCGTGGGTGTGGAGCGCATATTTCCTGTGATTTCACCCAATATTGATAAAGTTGAACTGGTACGTCGTGGTGATGTTCGTCGCGCAAGAATTTATTACCTGCGCAATTTATCAGGTAAAGCTGCCCGCATCAAAGAGAGACTGAAGTAGTAATTCGGGATTCCAAACAATATAGCATTTGCCAACGCTTTAAGAGTTGTTGGCTTTTTTTATTTACTTGCGGCGCGCTTTATACCCACAGATTCTTTCCTGACTTCCGCATTTTAACACCTAAGCTGAAAAAGTCGCGCAAGCAATCTTTGTTCTTCGGTGAGTAGTAGTATGTTCTTTTTGGATTGCTGCTTTTGGGGTAACAAAACAGTTATGCCATTATGAATTGGATGATGGGTAAATCGAGGCTGTCCAAAAAGTAATACGGACTTTAGTCTGTGATTTGTTAGTCGCTTGATTATCAAATAGCTACAGGCTGAAGTCTGTGCTACATTTAGCCTTTTTAGACAGCCTCCTCATAATCAGGCACAAGTTTCCGACTTATTAAAAGACTTGGATTGAGGTGAAGCTGAAGCGATAGCTCTTAGTTTGGAACTTAAAGCCGATTTCCTTATCATAAACGAACTTATAGGACGTAGAATAGCAGAAAACCTTCATATTAAAGTGATTGGCTTGTTAGGAATCCTGCTTAAAGCCAAACAAGAAGGACTAATGATGATGCACATAAAACCCATTTTAGAACAGCTTGATAAGGAAGCAGGATTTTATATCAATCCTAAGTTGTATGCAACGATCTTGCAATTAGCCCGGGAATAAGTTTACCAGCGCTTTGTTCTGCGTCAGAATGGAAAAACAAGCGAAAAAAAGTAAGTTTGGGATTATGAAGAAATTGTTTGCGCTTTTTTGGCTCTCTCTGGCAGCTTTTGCCGCCTCCGCACAACAGCAGGAAATAGAAGAAGTGCGCTGTGGATTCTACCTTAGCCCCGAATCCCGCGAAAAAATGGCATATTTCTTTGAAAACGCCGACAAGCTCGGGGAAGCACCTGCCAACGCCCGTACGGAAAATGTCGTCTATCGCATCCCGCTGATTTTCCACGTATTCCACTATGGCGAACCCATTGGCACGGGAACCAATATCAGCGCTGCGCAAATTTATTCGCAAATAGAGGTACTCAATGAAGATTTTCGCCGCCTCAATCCTGACCGCACCGAAACGCTGCCCGAATTTCAATCGGTGGCAGCCGATGCAGGCATTGAGTTTTATCCCGCTGCCTACGACTCTGCGGGGCGATTGCTGCCTGAAAGAGGTATTCGCCGCTATCAAATCCAACGCATCCCCGGCTTTTTTTGGACTAACGAAACCTTAGACCGCGACTTGAAGCCGCAAACCATTTGGGACCCTACCCGCTACCTTAATGTTTGGGTGATAGACAGCCTCCGCCTCAACAACCGCGTAGGAATCGCCTATGCGCAGTTTCCTGATCTTAGCGGCTTGCAAGGGCTGCCGCCGCAAGGTGGTCTGGCGCTTACCGACGGATTAGTAATTCGCTACAACCGCATCGGCTCTTTTAGAAAAGTGCAAGTACCGCAACTATCGCGCGGCCCCTATAACTTAGGACGCACCCTGACCCATGAAATGGGACATTTTTTGGGACTGCTCCACCCGTTTGACCAGTACTCCTGCGCGGTAGATGGCGATTTTTGCGCCGACACTCCGCCGACCAATGCCGAAAATTTTCGCTGCAACCTGAGCGTGCGCTATTGTCCGAATGCGCCTACACCTACCATGATTCAAAATTACATGGATTTTACGGACGATTTTTGCATGAACATCTTCACCAGATGTCAGGCGCAGCGCATGAGACGAGTGTTGGAAATAAGTCCGCGCCGCCGCGAACTGATTACCTCTACCGTTGGGCTGGAAGCAGAAGACTTGCACCCCGAAGTACGGCTATATCCCAACCCCACGCAGGGCGATTTTAAGGTAGAAATCACAGGCGGACAAGCATCTGATTATCAGCTTTATGATACTATGGGAAGACAGGTAGCATCAGGTGTTGTTTCGGGCAGCGAACTTAATTTTTCGCTGCAAGGCAGACCTAAGGGCTTGTATCTGCTTCAGCTAAATACTTCCCGCGGAGTGATACTCAGGCGAATTATGGCAGAATAAAGCTATTTGCTCAGTATCTAAATACAAGGGTTATGAATGCATAAATCACTTTAAACTACCTACACACAGATGGAAACTCTTTACGAATCCAATCAGGTAAGGATCGCCTATGATGCCGCTACCAATGCGCTGATTACCCGGTGGTCAATGACCGAAGATGTAACGGATGAACTTTACAAGGCAGAGTTTATCCGTTATAAAAACTTTGTCCTTGAAAAACGTCCCGACAAAATTTTTGCCGATGGGGTCAATAGCATACGTACCATTAGTCCTGAACTGCAGCAATGGACGAATGAACTCTTATCGGAACCTTACCGCGAAGTTAATTTAAAGAAAATGGCTGTGTTACTAAGCAAAGACTTTTACACGGCGCTTTCTGTTCAGCAAACGATTGAGGAAGATATTAACGCCGGCTACAAAACCTTATTTTTCGAAGACGAGGCCAAGGCATTTGAATGGCTGAATAAGTAGTAGGCCAGTTTTATTCAACCATAAAAAGCTGCCTCTTGTGAAGCAGCTTTTTTTATAGCCTTACTGATATTTCTTCATTTCCTCCTCCCGAAGCGCCCGCCGCAGGATTTTGCCTACATTGGTTTTGGGCAACTCGGTACGGAATTCAATGTGCTTGGGTTGCTTGTAGGCGGTCATGTTGCCTTTGCAATGTTCGCGAATTTCATCCTCAGTAAGTGACTGGTCGCGCTTGACGACAAATATTTTAACTGCTTCGGTAGATTTCGGGTCAGGAACACCAACAGCGGCTACTTCCAATACTTTTGGATGTTGCGCTACCACGTCCTCTACTTCGTTTGGATAGACGTTGAAGCCCGAAACGAGAATCATTTCCTTTTTCCTGTCCACAATTTTAAAGTAGCCGCCGGGCAGTTGAACGCCGATATCGCCTGTGGCAAGCCAACCGTCTATAATTACCTTGTTGGTTTCTTCGGGGCGCTGCCAGTAACCTGCCATGATTTGTGGCCCGCGCGCCCAAATTTCGCCCGGTTCACCTAAAGGCGTATCGCTGCCGTCTTCCCGTACAATTTTCATTTCCGTAGAAGGCAGCGGGATACCGATAGTTCCAATGCGGCCTGTGCCGTCGGTAGGGTTGCAAGAAAGCACGGGCGAACTTTCGGTAAGTCCATAACCTTCGGCTAAAAAACAACCCGTTACCTTGCGCCAATTTTCGGCTACCGCCGCCTGCACCGCCATGCCGCCACCAACGGTTACTTTCAATTTGGAAAAATCTAACTGACGGAAGGCAGGCTGATTAAGCAAACCGTTGAACAGCGTATTCACACCTGTAATAGCCGTAAACGGATGTTTTGCCAAATCCTTGATAAAAGCCTTCATATCGCGCGGGTTGGTAATGAGTAAATTCGCTCCTCCCATCATAAAGAAACCAAAGCAATTTACCGTCAGCGCAAAAATATGGTACAGCGGCAGCGCCGTTACAACCGTCTCTTTGCCCAGTTCCAGCGAAACCTCCATAGCCGCGCGCATCTGCGCCACATTAGCTGTAATGTTCCGATGGGTAAGCATCGCGCCTTTAGAAACCCCCGTAGTACCGCCTGTGTATTGGATAAATGCAATATCGGAAGGTTGGATAGAAGGTTTGGCAAAGGTCAGACGCGCTCCTTGTGCAAGGGCTTCGCGGAGCATCACTGCCTTTGGAATGTTGTAGGCTGGCACCATTTTTTTGACATACTTCACAACTGAATTAACAATCTGCCGCTTGGGAAAAGGCAGGAAGTCGCCAATTTCTGAAATAATGACGTGTTCAAGCGTTGGAGTATTGGGCAATACTTTTTCCAAAATAGAAGCAAAATTTGCCAGAATAACGATTGCCTTTGCGCCCGAATCGTTGAACTGGTGCTCCATTTCGCGAGGAGTGTAGAGCGGATTGGTATTCACTACCACCATGCCCGCACGCAAAATGCCAAACATGACAACAGGATAAGCCATTACGTTGGGCATCTGAATAGCTACGCGGTCGCCTTTTTTCAGGTTGGTTTTATTTTGCAGATAAGCGGCAAACTGCGCTGACAGCTCATCTATTTCTCTGAAAGTCAGCGTTTTGTCCATGTGGATAAACGCCGGATGATTGGGATACTGCGCAAAGGCTGTTTCCAACATGGCAGGGACAGAGGAGAACTGATCAGGATTAATTTCGCGAGGCATCCGCGCCGGATAGCTCTCAAACCAAGGATGTTGCTGATTCATTGACATATGTTCAGAGTTTTCATTTTCAAAAATTGCAAGGTCGCTAATTTAATCAATTCTTTGAAACGCCGATTTTCATTTTTCTCAAAACCAACATCTTTATGCTAACTTCTTTGAACGCTGATTAGTAGCAGATAACGCGGGTTTGCGCTGATTTTTATCAAAACTCACTTTCGATTTTATTGGCAAATCCGCCAAAATCCGTGTACAATCAGATATCGGCTGCTAAGTAACTTTCATTTTGCGAATCATCTTGGAAAATAGAGCAGGGAAAAAGCGTTTGACATAAATCCCGAGCATTTCCTTAGCGCCTGCCACGTTGATTTCCTCCTTATCGCTGCGGATGGCGGCAATGATTCGCTCGGCGCAAACCTCGGCAGGAATTCCGTTTGCCTGCGCATCGTCCATTGTACCCTGCTTTTCGCCCGTGCCGATAAAGGCATTTACCGATACCTGTGTGCGGATATAGCCCGGACAGACCATCAAAACCTTGATATTTTCCCGCCAGCACTCAGCGCGTAGCGAATCAAAAAAGCCATGCAGCGCGTGCTTGGAGGCGGCATAAGTAGAGCGGAGCGGCGTGCCGAACTTGCCCACCGAACTGCTAATCACTACAAAACGCCCCGACTTACGCGCCAGCATCGAGGGCAGCAGCGCCTTGGTTAGTATCAGCGCACCAAAAAAATTGGTTTCCATAATGGCTCTATCTACTTCTAAGCGCGTATCTTTGGCAAAAGCCCGTTGGCTGACCCCGCCGTTGTGTACCATAATATCCACTTTGCCAAAATGTGCCAGTGCTTGTTGGGCTTTTTCGGGCAGCATATCGCCAGCGGCAAGATCTAAGGGTAAAATCAGCAGACGCTCCTGTGGCAGCCCCGTTGCCTTAGCTACGCGCTCCAACTCATTGCCGCGGCGGGCAGAAAGTATTAGTTGTGTGTCGGGCTGTTTCGCAAAGGCATACGCCAGCGCTTCGCCAATACCCGAAGACGCGCCCGTAATCCATATTACCTGACTCATATTTACCGGTGTTGTTGTGCTTAAAGGTAGTGCGAATCTGAATAAAATCAATAGCTGTCAATTCGACGTGCACAGTTGAAACGACTTTTAGCATGTAGGAAAAAGTTCCTCAATTGGATAAATAAACGCAATGAAATTACCAATCAATGTATGTGTCAGTATCTTGATTAAGTCATCCTACTCATCCCCACGCTTTCAGCAATCGCCTGAACTCTCTGCCCCAGAAACTTTCGTTGTGGCGACCGCGCTCGCGGATGGCGACGTGGAGGCGACTGTCGGGGCGGTGTCCGCTTTTCAACGCCTCGTAGATGCGGTGCAAAGTAGCTGCCATGTAGCGGCTTTCGGTACGGCTGCCAACAACGTACCAACGTGTAGGCATTTGTTCGCGCCGCGCCAGCCATTCGACCACCTGCGGATTGAACCACAGCGCAGGCGAAAAGGCGGCAATATTGCCAAAGGTTTCGGCAAAAGCCACGCCAGCATAAAGCGACAACAAGCCTCCCATAGAACTGCCGCACATTGCCGTATGCGCCCGGTCGGGGCAGGTGCGGTAGCTGCTGTCTATAAAGGGCTTGACGAACACCTGAATATCGTGTAGAAACTGGTGTGCCAGCCCGCCGCCCATGCCTTGCCGCTCAAAGGGCGCGTATTCGTTGAGCCGTTCTATGCCGCCGTTTTCAATGCCTACCAATATCCAACCGCGTTTGGTTTGCTGGCTGTGGCGGGCAAGGATTTTATCTGCCCGCCATGCTTTGGCATAAGCCTTCGCTTCGTCAAATAGGTTTTGTCCGTCTTGCATATACATAACGGGATAGCGACGGGCTGAATAGTCGTAATCAGGTGGCAAGCAGATGTGCAGCGTGCGCTTTCGCGCAAGGCTGGGCAGGTAAAAATCGGGCAGCGTGATGATTTGGCTCATAAGAATTGTTGAAAGT
>NZ_JBRCHD010000041.1:0-13982 GCF_053489755.1 Rhodoflexus sp. | reverse complement strand
ATTGCCTCACCTACCGAAGCGGCAGGAGTTGGCGCGTTCATGGCAACTCTATTGACTGCCTATGAGCGCAAGTTGAACCTCAACGTACTTCGCGAGGTAATGGCAGAAACTACCCACCTGACGGTTATGGTGTTTATCATCCTGATTGGTGCAACGGCTTTTGGGCTGGTTTTCAGGGGAGTAGGCGGTGACCACGATTTGGTACAACTGATTGAACGCTCCAATTTGAGTCCTTATGCTTTTCTGGCTTTCGTGATGATTGGTATTTTCATCGCGGGATTTTTCATTGACTTTATTGAAATCATTTTCATCTTCATGCCTGTGATTGTGCCCGTGTTTGCCCGTTATCAGATTGATTTACTGTGGGTTGGTATCCTTGTGTGTATGAACTTGCAAACGTCTTTCCTTACGCCACCCTTTGGCTTTTCGCTATTCTATCTGAAAGGGGTTGCGCCGCCGCAAGTTACTACGCAGCATCTCTACAGAGGCATTGTGCCTTTTATCGTTATTCAGTTGGTAATTTTATTGGCAGTGGCGCTCTATCCCGAACTGGCTACGTGGTTACCGAAGGCTTTGCGGTAGCAGTATCTTTTTTCCACCGCGCACGCAGGCGACTGAACCACACCACGTAGGCGTCGGTATCAAACAAACGAGAGTCTTTTTGTGCCTGACGGAAAAACCAAAGACCGAAAAGCAGCAGTACGGCATCAGAAATCCACGCTCCGGCAGCCACTGAGGTTACGCCCTCTTTGGCATAGTGTCCGCCTGTGATATTGATGACATAAAATACGATGAAGAAAATAATAGAAACCAGCACAGGCACTCCCAAGCCGCCGCGTTTGATGATAGCTCCCAGCGGTGCGCCGATCAAAAACATTATCAGACAGGCGACTGACATAGTAAAGCGCTGGTGTTGCTCCAGACGGAAGCTACGGCGTTCCTTCTCGTAGTAAGTGATGCGATCTTTGGCGATGCTTGCAAGCGATTCTATGTTGCGCGTGCGGGTCATGGCTCGCTCAAAGAGCAAATCCAGATCGGCTTTGGATACGCTGTCGCGCCACTGCATAAAATCCAACGAAACGCTGTCCCGATCGCTGGCAGGGTTTTTCAGCCGATCTGCATTAAATTGATAGTCGTAATACGGTTTCAAATCGTTGTACAGCGGGCTGCGGTAGCGGGCTTGTTCTCGTTCAAGCGAATCGGCTACTATACCGAGTTCGCTCACATTTTTCATGATTTTATGTGAAAGAAACAGCTCCTCGTCTGTTTTTTGCATACCCAGCGCCGAAAGCGAAAAAACGAACTTTGCCTGCCGAAACCGGTCGCGTACAAACTCTTTTTTATCTGTATTTTGTCCGAAATATTCTGAAAATTTATTGCCATTCCAAAGTTCCATTACCAAAAAATTATTGTCCATGATGGTATAAATTTTACCTGTATCGGCAAGAATTACATCGGTATTGCCGCGTTGCTTGGTATGATCGTAGATCATTACGCCATAGACCATGCTGTCTGCATCACGTCCTTTGCGTTCGATGCGGATGCGATAGTCGGGCAAATCAGTGTAAAAGCCGCCTTCTTTGAACTCTAAGGCAGGCTTTTTTTGCCGCACATCGTACATTAGGCTGTAGGCTTTCAGGTTGGCATAGGGCGCAAATTGGTTGTTGAACAGGAAAGCACCCGCAGTAATGAGCAAGGCATAAACTCCCATCGGAATCATGAGGCGGGTCAGTGGAATACCCGCTGCCTTGACCGCCGTAATCTCAGAATGTTCGCCCAGATTGCCAAAAGCCATTAGCGAGGCAAGCAATACAGCCAGCGGCAGCGCCTGCGGAGTCAGCACCAGCCCGAAATAGAAAAACAGCTGTGCAAAAACTTCCCAGCCCAGATCTTTGCCTACAAAGTCCTCAAAGTATTGCGACATTACGAAAGTAAGCAGGATAAACAGCACTACCCCGTAGCTCAGCAGGAAAATACCATAGAATGCTTTACTGACTAATTTATCAACTTTCGTAAAACGAAACATAAGATCTAAACGAGGCACAAAGGTAATAGGCTTTTGAATTTACAGCACAAGCCGCAGCGTTAATGTTTGCTAACAAGCCCCCGTAAACATAAAAAAGTCGCTTGCAGCAAGTACAAGCGACCCCTATTTTATCAGCCCAATGCTATTTTAGTTGCGGTACAAGACTGACTTGATCGCTTGCATCGTGCGTTTTACATTTGGCAAAACAGCATCTATCAGGGTTGGTGCGTAGCTCAGCGGCACGTCCATCGAGTTCACACGCAGCACAGGGGCATCTAAATAGTCAAAAGCCATCCGCTGTACCTGAAAGGCAATATCGGTAGAGATAGAAGACAGCGGCCAGGCCTCTTCCACAATTACAAGGCGGTTAGTTTTCTTAACCGAGTTGACAATAGTATTATAGTCAATCGGGCGCACGGTACGCAAGTCTATTACCTCTGCGCTGATATTTTCTTTGGCAGCCTCATCGGCAGCGTTGAGCGCTACTTTCATCATCTTGCCGAAAGAAACTAAGGTAATATCAGTGCCTTCGCGAACTATCTTTGCCTGACCCAACGGGATCAGATACTCGCTTTCGGGAACTTCGGCTTTGTCGCTATACATTATCTCAGACTCCATAAAAATCACCGGATCCTCGTCGCGGATCGAAGATTTGAGCAAACCTTTAGCATCGTAGGGGTTTGAGGGAACAACCACTTTCAATCCGGGAGTATTGGCATACCAGTTTTCGAAGTTCTGCGAGTGCTGCGCGCCTAACTGTCCGGCGTTACCGGTAGGGCCTCTGAATACAATCGGACAACCATATTGACCGGCAGACATAGAAAGAATTTTGGCAGCTGAGTTAACAACTTGATCAATGGCGACTAATGAAAAGTTGAAAGTCATAAACTCAATAATAGGGCGCAGACCGTTCATGGCAGCGCCCACGCCGATACCTGCAAAACCAAGTTCGGAAATAGGCGTATCTATCACACGCTCAGGGCCAAACTCATCGAGCATCCCTTGGCTTACTTTGTATGCACCATTATATTCGGCAACTTCTTCACCCATAAGAAATACACGGGGATCGCGGCGCATCTCTTCCGACATTGCCTCACGAAGTGCTTCTCTGAACTGAATTACTCTCATTTGCGTTTATGATTTGTGATTAAACTGCTAAATTCTTATACTCGCGACAACAAACAAACGGTCAACAACAAAATTACCTGCGCTACCCCATGTAGTGCCTCCTAAAACAAAGCGCAATTTAACAGGTATTTTGATTAGATGTTTATCCGTTTTCCACTAAATTCAGCTTTATGAAAAGTCTTAGATTCTTCTGGGAGCAACAGTTGTTTGGTGTATGCTCCTATATTGGCGATCGCTTGGGCATTTCCATTAGTTGCATCCGATTGTATTTCATCTACTTATCGTTTCTCACCTTCGGATCGCCTATTTTCATTTATTTGGTAGTAGCGTTTTGGATCAACCTGCGTCGCTACATCCGTCAATACGTTAACCCATTGAGAGGAGTTTGATATTAGGTATTGCTACAACTCGCTGAATTTTCTTATACCTTTGACAAAATACGCCCAAACGATGCTCTTATGGCTGCGTTCGGGGTGGTTAAATTTTATTGCCGTTGCCTGCGCAGCCTTTCGCTTGCCTTTCAAACTGTTTATGTTCGCATACAGGTAAAAATGCGATCGCAGCACCGCCCAAAAATGCGCCCATTCCCCTTGCAAGAAAAAACGTATGCCTGCAATCCCGTCTAAACTCATGCGCAGGAATAAGTTGAGCCACAAGTACTTGGGATTTTCATTTTTGATTAATATTACTAAGCTATTGCGAAAGTTTAAATAGGTTTTGCGCGGATTCTGATAGGCAAGCGTGCCGCCGCCAAGGTGATAGACAGTACTCTCGGGGCAGTAAATCAACTGATAACCTGCATTTTTTGCACGCCAGCAAAGGTCAATTTCTTCCATGTGGGCAAATAAATCGCCATCGAAACCGCCTAAGCCGTGAAATAAATCTGCACGAACGAGCGCACAAGCACCTGTCGCCCAGAAAATAGATGTTGGCTGATCGTACTGTCCTTCGTCTTTTTCTGTGGTATCAAACAGCCGTCCTCTGCAAAAAGGATACCCCAAAACGTCAATCATGCCACCTGCCGCACCTGCATACTCAAAGTGATCAGGTTTGCACTTGGATAAAATTTTAGGCTGACAGGCGAAAATCTTCGGATCACTATTGATGGTTGTCAGCAGCGGCTCTAACCAGCCCGCAGTTACAGCAACATCCGAATTTAGAATGAGGTAATAGTCTGCCTGCACCTGCTGCAAAGCGAGGTTGTAGCCCTGCGCAAATCCGTGATTATGCTGTAAATCAATTATTGCTACCGAAGGAAAATCTTTGCGGAGTACTTGCAACGAGTTGTCAGTTGAGCCGTTGTCGGCTACGATGACGCGTACCCACTGCGGGCTGTGTTCTAGCACCGATGGCAGATACTCCCGCAACAGTGCCGCGCCGTTGTAGTTTAGTATAACAATAGCAACCGAAGGCTGTGTTGTTTCTTTCATGTCCGACCCACCCCTGCGGCTATCGCATCAGACTGCCCAGATCTAAGCCCGGAATATTAGGAATAAAACCTTCCGCTTGCTTCTGGAGGAAAGTTTTTGCCTGCTCTTCCGCATTTTCGAGCGCTTTGTTGGCTGCAGCTACGATCAGATCTTGCAAAATATCCATGTCTTCGGGCTTGAGCAGGTCTTTTTCGATGTGGATAGACAGCAATTGCTTTTTGCCGTTGGCCTTAGCAGTTACCATACCGCCGCCTGCTTCGCCTTCGGCAATAATATTGACCAATTCATTTTGTGCTTCCGCCATTTTGCTCTGCATTTCTTTCACCTTGCCGAGCATCTTCATCATATCTAACATCGCAAATTTTGTATTAATTTTAGCAAAGTTAAACCAATCGAGTGGAATTGTCTGCTATGCTGACACCAGAGGAACAGTTGTATTACTCGCGGCAGTTGCTACTCCCGCAAATTGGTGCAGAAGGACAGCAGCGCTTGCAACAGGCACGGGTACTGACCCGAACAGGCGAGCCTCTGGATGGTCGTTTGCTGATCACAGATCTTTTGACAAGCAAGCATCACACCTTTTACAGCCCTCCAAACCGATAAGTAACAAGTACGTATGCAAGAAAGTTATATACTTGATTGTCAAACTATTCCTATCTCTGCCATGCAAACCATCACACCTAAGGAACTACACAAAAAACTAAGTAACGGGCATTCGTTTTTCCTGCTCGACGTACGCGAACCTGAAGAGTTCAGCATTTGCCACTTGGAAAACTCTGTACTGATACCGATGCACGATATTCCCTCGCGCAGCCACGAACTGCCGCAAGATGTGGACATGGTTGTTATCTGTCATCATGGCGTGCGCAGCGCACACATTATCAACTACTTAGAAGCTATAGGGCATCGCGCACGCATGTATAACCTCGCAGGTGGAGTGCATGCCTGGGCGCTGGAAGTAGACAGCACTATGCCGACCTATTAGTGATCCGGATTTTTTTACAGCATTAGCCAAGCTGCTGTGCATCATGACCTGCAAAGAGATGAATCTCATCCGCCACGTAAATTTTATCCCGTAGGGTATCGCCCTCTTATTTCTTCAAGTTACCCCTTTTATATTGTTACTGCAAACGTAAGAGGGATTGCATATGGGTAGCATCGAAATCATCCCTGCCTCCTTTTTTTGAGGCTGTCCAAAAAGGCTGAATGTAGCACAGACTTCAATCTATAACTATTTGATAATCAAGCTATTAACAAATCACAGATTAAAGTCTGTGTTATTTTTTGGCCATCCTCGATTGGCCCATCATGCAATTCATAATGGTATTAATTAGCAGCAGGAGAAAGGTGTTAGTAAATGCTATGTACAAAACAAAAAACCACCTCAGCCTGAATGCTGAAGTGGTTTTCGCCAACTTAATGATCCCAGCAGGAGTCGAACCTGCAACCTACTGCTTAGAAGGCAGTTGCTCTATCCGGTTGAGCTATGAGATCTAAAAGTCGGGGTGGCAAGATTCGAACTTGCGACCTCCACATCCCAAATGTGGCGCGATAACCGGGCTACGCTACACCCCGAACTTTGAAATTAGAAAACGGCGGAGAGTGAGGGATTCGAACCCTCGGACCGATTGCTCGGTCACGGTTTAGCAAACCGCTCCTTTAACCACTCAGGCAACTCTCCTTTTCGTTTGCGCATTTCAAAAACGTGGCACAAAGTTAATGCAGCGATCCGTTGTTGCAATAGTTGTACCAAAAAAAGTTGAAAGTTTTTTATACTACCCTGATATTCAACTCTTTTAATTGCTCATCGGCGACAGGGGATGGCGAATCTATCATTGTATCGCGCCCGGAATTGTTTTTGGGGAAGGCAATAAAGTCGCGGATAGACTCTGCCCCGCCAAAGAGTGAGCACAAACGATCGAAGCCGAAGGCAATGCCGCCGTGTGGAGGTGCGCCGTACTCAAAGGCTTCCATCAGGAATCCGAACTGGGCGCGTGCCTGCTCGTCGGTGAAGCCCAGCAAACGGAACATCTTGGCTTGCAGTTCGCGGTCGAAGATGCGGATAGAGCCACCGCCAACTTCTACGCCGTTGATAACCATGTCGTAGGCATTAGCGCGCGCCTGACCCGGGTTGCTGTCCAACAGCGCAATGTCCTCAGGTTTGGGTGAGGTAAACGGATGGTGCATGGCAAACCAGCGCTTTTCTTCTTCGCCCCATTCTACGAGCGGGAAGTCCAGCACCCACAGCGGCTCGTAAACGTCCTTATTGCGAAGCCCAAGACGGTTGCCCATCTCAAGACGCAGTTCGCTCAATTGCTTGCGCGTGCTATTTACTTCGCCTGAAAGCACGAGCATCAAATCGCCGGGTTTGGCGTTCATTTTAACCGCCCATTGCATTAGGTCGTCTTGTGTGAAAAATTTATCTACCGACGATTTGAACGTGCCGTCAGTTTTGTATTGCACATAAACCAATCCTTTGGCTCCGATTTGCGGACGCTTTACAAAGTCTGTCAGTTCGTCTAACTGCTTGCGGGTGAACTCGGCACAACCTTCGGCGCAAATGCCCACCACCAATTGTGCGTTGTCAAATACCTGAAAACCCCTGCCTTGCGCTATGTCGTTGAGTTCGGTAAACTGCATACCAAAGCGCAAATCGGGCTTGTCCGAACCATACAAACGCATCGCATCAGCATAAGTCATGCGACGAAAACGGTCAAACTCAATACCTTTGATGGTTTTAAACAGATATTTAATCAGCCCTTCAAATGTGTTTAAAATATCTTCTTGGGTAACAAAGGACATTTCGCAATCAATTTGCGTAAACTCGGGCTGGCGGTCGGCGCGTAGGTCTTCGTCGCGAAAACATTTGACAATTTGAAAATAGCGATCAAATCCTGCCACCATCAAAATTTGCTTGAAAGTTTGCGGCGACTGTGGCAGCGCATAAAACTCTCCCCGATGCAGGCGGCTCGGAACGATGAAGTCGCGCGCGCCTTCGGGTGTAGATTTAATTAACACAGGCGTTTCCACTTCCAGAAAACCCATACTGTCCATGTAGTCGCGGGTGGCTTTTGCCATGCGGTGGCGCAGTTCCAGATTTTGGCGCACTACGTTGCGGCGCAAATCCAGATAGCGGTATTTCATACGCAACTCGTCGCCGCCGTCGGTTTCGTCTTCAATCAAAAACGGAGGAACTTTGGCCGCATTGAGGACGGTCAGTTCGCGCAGACGGATTTCAATATCGCCCGTCGGGATTTTATTGTTTTTGGAAACGCGCTCAATCACTTCGCCTGCAGCTTGTACGACAAATTCGCGCCCCAATTGGCGGGCAGCCTGCACCAGTGCGGCTTCGGCAGCGGTTTCTTCTATGAGTAATTGTGTAATTCCGTAGCGGTCGCGGAGGTCAATCCAGATAAGTCCGCCTTTATCGCGGACGCGCTGTACCCATCCGCAGAGGTTTACCTGCTGCCCTACGTGCGACAGGCGCAGTTCTCCACAAGTGTGCGTTCGTAGCATCATCAGTTTTTATTCAAAAAGTTTGGGGCGAAGTTAGGAGATTTTTTGGCTGAATGAATCAACAGACTGTAACTTGGGCTAACATCTGATACAATAAGCCATGAACCGACTTCATTTTTTTACCCGACGGCTGCTTTTGCTGGTCTTTTTTATAGGTTATGCCGCTGCGCTTTCGGCACAGGACAGCACGCATGCAAATACATCTAAAAACCTGATAATCAGTACTTATGCCGAAGTTTATTACATTTATGATTTTGGCAATCCTGCTAATCACAACCGACCCGATTTTTTGTATTCGTTCAACCGCCACAACGAGGTAAACCTGAATTTTGGCTTTGTTCAGGCCGCTTATGAAAATGAGCGCGTCCGGGGTAAACTTGCGCTAATGGCGGGTACGTATGCCAACGCAAATCTGGCAGCCGAGCCGGGTGTGCTGAAAAATATTTTTGAGGCAAATGCAGGTGTGAAACTGTCTGCCAATAAAAATTTATGGTTAGATGCAGGCGTATTTGCCTCGCATCTGGGTTTTGAGGGAGCTATTGGTGCAGACTGCTGGACAATGACGCGCAGTCTGTTGGCAGAAAGTGCGCCTTATTACCTTTCGGGCGCAAAAGTTACTTACACTACCGACAATGGTCGGTGGCTGTTCGGCGGCTTGGCGCTGAACGGCTGGCAGCGTATGCAGCGCCTGCCCGGCAACCAGACTCCTGCCTTTGGGCATCAAATCAACTTTATGCCTAATGAAAAAATCACGATTGGGAGCAGTTCATTCATTGGCAGCGATACGCCCGACAGTGCGCGGCTGATGCGCTATTTCCATAGCCTTTACGGACGGTTTCAGCTGACCCCCGCGCTGGGCTTGATTGCGGGTTTTGATATTGGTATGCAACAACAAGCGCCCGGAAGCAGTCGAATGCATACATGGTATGCGCCTATCGCGATTCTCCGCTTGAAACCCGTAGGTTCGGAGTGGTCGGTGGCTGCCCGCGCTGAGTACTATGCCGATCCCTCGCAGGTCATTGTAGCTACAGGCACGCCGAATGGCTTTCAGACCTTTGGCTACTCGCTCAATGTGGACCGACAACTGACAGACAATCTGCTTTGGCGCATGGAAGCGCGCTTGTTTCAAAGCCGCCGCGATGCCATTTTTACAGCCCGCGACAGCCGCGCAGTCAACGGTAATCAATTTATAGGTACTTCGCTGGCGCTATCATTCTGAAAGCGCTGTAGTTGGCTTATTTTGGTGTAACTTTGTTAAACGTCAGCCCTTAGTATCAGGTTTGTTCTGCTGCTAAGGGTTTGTTTCACTTCAGACCTAAGGAAAATATGAACATAGGAGACCGCGTTCGTTTGCTGCACTACACGCAGGAAGGCATCATTACCAACTTTTTACCTAATAATCTGGTAGAAATTGAGATAGAGGATGGTTTTAAAATCCCTGTTCTGAAAAACGAGGTTGTGCTGATTGCCAAAGAGGAGAAAATGGTTTTCCACGAAAAGCGCAAAAAAGAGGAAAGCGCAACAGCTAACCTTTTAGCCGCTGAAACGGGCTTTTTTCTTGCCTTTCTGCCGATTAACGACAAGCAACTGAGCGTTTATCTGATTAACAATACCGACATTGATATTTTGTTCAATTTTGGTGAAGTGCGCGACACGAACTATTACGGGCTATCGGCAGGGCATCTGACCAAACGCACGAGCCAGAAAGTAACCGAAGCCAATTTGGACAAGTTTGACAAATGGTCGCCGCTGCTGGTGCAGGCGATTTTCTTCAAGGCAGGATTTACCAGCTTGAAAGAGCCGCTGATTCGCAAATTTACTTTTGCTGCCTCAACTTTTTTCAAGAGTAAAAGCAAAGCGCCGCTGTTAGATAAGGAGTGCTATCTGTTCCAGATTGACCAAAAAATTGTCAGTGTAAATCCCGAACAAATCAAGGAGAGCATTGCTGAACGGCAGATACCTACTGCGCCTGCCAACGTGGTAGCTTCGGCAGCCAAAAGTACAGTTCCCGCAGGTGTTCCCAAACAGCCGCGCCAAACGGAGATAGATCTGCACATAGAGCAACTGACCAAAGACTATGGCAAGATGAACGCAGCGCAAATGCTTGAACTTCAGCTTAAAACCTTTGAAAGCGCCTTAGACAGGGCAATTCTGGAAGCCTTTGACGAAATAGTTTTCATCCACGGGGTAGGTAACGGCACGCTGCGCAATGAAATCCACAAACGATTGGGCAAACATCCCAATATCGCTTATTTCAAAGATGCCCGCAAAGAAAAATTCGGCTACGGCGCTACTCTTGCAAAAATTAAGTAACTACAACTTTTCGCCATTTCTTTCGTATAATACATTTCGTTTTGCAAAGCCATATGGCGCTATGCAACAGAACGGCTAAACACATATTTCATATGGAAAACTTTGATCAGCAACTTATTAACGAGGAACGCATCCGCAAAGCTTTTACTCAAAAGACTTGGAGCGAAATAAAGAGTGTGAATTCCTGGATGATTTTTAAAATCATGGCGGAATTTGTGGAAGGCCTTGAGAAGATGGCGAAAATAGGACCCTGTGTGAGCATTTTCGGCTCGGCGCGTACCAAACCTGAAAATATTTACTACAAACTGGCCGAAGAAATCGCTGCCAAGTTGGTTCGCAAAGGCTACGGCGTAATTACAGGCGGCGGCCCGGGCATCATGGAAGCAGGCAACAAGGGCGCACACTTTGCAGGCGGTACTTCCGTAGGTTTGAACATCGAGCTGCCTTTCGAGCAATCACACAACCCGTACATAGATCCCGATAAGGTAATTAATTTTGACTATTTCTTTGTCAGGAAGGTAATGTTTGTCAAATATTCGCAGGGATTTATTGTCATGCCGGGCGGATTGGGAACGCTGGACGAGTTGTTTGAGGCTTATACATTGATTCAGACACACAAGATCGGGCGCTTCCCGATTGTGCTAGTCGGCAAGAAATACTGGACGGGATTGATTGATTGGATTAAAGATGTCGTACTTGCACAGGAGCGCAATATCAGCCCCGATGATCTCAACCTAATTACACTGGTTGATACGGCAGATGAAGCCGTTGCAGTTATTGAAGAGTTTTACTCTAAATACTTGTTATCGCCTAACTTCTAAGTTGGTGAAAATAAAGCCCTTAGCGCCTCAGGTGTCAAGGGCTTTTCACTGAATGATACAATCCTATGAAAAAGTTTCAGGGTTTTCTGCTCATCGTTTCGCTGCTAGCCATTTTGGCGCTGGCAACCTACGAACTGTCAGATTTAGGGCGGCCATTTGGCTACCGACGCACTGAAGCTATTTTTAATGTACATGTTCCTGATTTTTTTGAGTATTGTGGCGAAAAAGTCCCCTTAAACCGCCGCGAAGTGCGCGAATATTTTGACCGCGAGTTGCATATCAATGCCTATTGGCACTCGAACAACGAACTGCTCATGCGCCGTGCCTCTACCTGGCTGCCGCTGATCAGCAAGATTTTGGCAGAGGAGGGACTGCCTGATGATCTGAAATACATTGCCGTTGTGGAAAGTTCGCTGACCAATGTAGTATCTAACATGGGTGCGGCAGGTTTTTGGCAGTTGATGCCTGTAACTGCGCAGGCAATGGGGCTGGAGGTTAACAGTCTGGTAGATGAGCGATTGGACGTAGAAAAAAGTACCCGCGCCGCCTGTCAGTACCTCAAACAGTTGCATAAGGATTTAGGCACATGGACAAATGTACTTGCAGCTTATAATACAGGGTCAGGGGCATTTGCAAAATCTATGAAGCGGCAGAAAAGCCAAAATTTTTATGACCTCGATCTGAATACACAAACAACGCGCTTTGTTTACCGGACGATGGCGCTGAAAGAAATCATGGTCAATCCTGAAAAGTATGAGTTGAGCTACCATCCGCCCAAGCCGCAATCACCTTTTACAAGTGAAGAAGTCAAGTCGGATATTCCTGATCTGGTGCAGTTTGCAGCTGCCAAAGGAGTGAGCTATCGTGCATTTCGCAATATGAACGAGTGGCTGATTGGCGATCGGTTGAGTGTACCCAAAGGCAAGAGTTATGTCCTGAAAATTCCTGCCAAAGCACCCGCTATTCCTGCGTCTGCAGAAGATAAAAAGGTTGTAATCAGCGGTGTAGGGCAATAAGAAGCAAGCTCCACCAAAATGAGGCTGCCCAAAAAGTAACATAGACTTTAGTCTGTGATCGTTGAAATACTTGATAATCAGACGACTACAGACTAAAGTCTGTGCTATATGTAGCCTTTCTGGACAGCCTCTATAGGGTTAAGCGAGGTAATGCAGTTATTTAGATGAACTGTAAGTAGAACAGGTTTAGGCTGTAAATTATTTTTGAAACGAGGCAATTTTTTCTTTCCAAACCCTGTCCACAGTGCTTGAAGTGCCTACCGCCGTCCAGTCGCCTGAAAAGTTTTTGCCGTCGTAATTCTGCACAGCGCTGAATTTGTAGTACATGTACAAGCCGTGTTCTTTTTGGTCAGGTCTGACGAATGCCATTTTACCGTGAATGCCGCGTCCGGTAATTGCGCCAGTTAGGTTGTTGCGGTAGATTTCGTAATCGTTAGCGATGAGTGAAACTGTAACGATTTCGGCATTACCTGCAAAGGCATTGTTAGCCCATTGTTGGAGGGTTGGACGGATTTGTTTCAATACTTCCTCGCTATGCAGTTTACCGGGTTTTTCGATGCTGTTTTCCACAAAATAGCCCTCGTCGCGGTAGCGCTTAACCTCATCGGCAAACTCAGCGGCATTTTTGCTTTCGATGGCTTTTTCAGCATCGCCTGCGGCTTCCCATATTTTGGCTTCAAAATTGGCAATAGCTTTTTTGCCCTCTTCGCCTTTCCACTTATCTACCGCTTCGGCAGAGGGCGCAATTACCAATACCATCTCAGGCAGCTTTTTATCAAAAGGATAAAATACGCCATAAGTGATACGCTTGGGTATGGCTTTACCCGGCTTTTTTTCGTCCCAATCGCCTTTGTAAAAAATGTAGGTATTTTCCTCTGGCGAAAATACACGAGCGTCTTCAGGGCACTTCTGGTCATCACCCAGTTGAAAACTGCGGTAAACTCTACCAAAGAAAGGCACGCCTAATTTGGCAGCCATCTCTTTTTCGTCAAGAACTTCGAAATAAACTACTTGCTTGCTCAAAAAGGTCGAGCCTGTAAATCCAAGCATCGGGCGCGGTTCGTTTTCCTGCGTTTCAGTTGCTTTGGTCAGGAATTTATCTAACTTGTCCACACCTGCGGGTACACTGCTCACCAGTGCCTCTACTGACTTGCCTTTTACTTTCTCTTTCAGTTTGCCCAACTGCGCGGCGGCGGGATTCGCAGCCCATGCGCCTACCATAGCGATTGCTAAAACTTGTTTAATGAAACTTTTCATTGTGCTTACAAAGAATTGGTTGATGAGGCAAAGCTATGATGTGGCTGACAAGGCCAAAGCGCCATTGAGTGAACGCAGGCAACAACCGAGTGAACGCACATAAAAGGCGGCAAAACAAACGCTCATGTAAACCTTACGAATGCTCATGCAACATCTCCGCTTACTCATTTGGCGGAAAAGATTGATAGCAAGCCCCTACTTTCGTACCATCAATCAAATGAAAAGCAAGCCAATGAAAAAAGTGCCATGTCTAATAGCCCGATTTTCTAGATTGTAATTATTATCATCAAATTTTCAACCTATGAAAAACAGATTTCTTTCTCTGCTGTTTGCAGCATCGCTGATGATGCTTGCGATTGCCTGCGATGAAAAGCAAGACAATCAGACAGGTGAAAACTCATCTGCTGAAAATGCTGTAACTGATACAGAATCTGCCTTTGAACAGGAAACAGGCGGCGATGACCGACAGCCTGAA
>NZ_JBRCHD010000040.1:0-38216 GCF_053489755.1 Rhodoflexus sp. | reverse complement strand
TAATAACACCGCCGCCGCCGCCGCCGCCGCCGCAGGCAGCACCAAGATCCCCAGCCGTATCGGCAGGATTCGGAGAAATATTTAAAGCATTTCCGCCATTTCCGCCACGCGATTGAATATTTCCTGTGCCTGTGATGTTTTTTGAGGCGATAAAAATACCACCGCCACCGCCACCGCCACCACCTGCGCCTATGCCGGTGTTTATTACACGAAGTTTTTCTATTCCTCCGCCTGTGCCGCCGCCGCCACCAATCTGGCTAATATTAAAATTACTTACCCCAAACGCCTCAATGCGACTCAAAAACCATAACGTATAAGCGTAAGCAGTTTGTACTGCGGTCGGTCTTGTAATTGCGCCAACCAGTGCAGCGTTTCTTGCTGCCCCGTTGCCACCCAAGCCACCTGCACCTCCGAATGAAGGAGACCTTACCCCTAAATTTGGTGGTGTTGAGGTTGCATTACTTCCTGTGCCTGCACCGATTCCACCTGTTTGGCCACCTGATACTGCAACACCACCAGCACCGCCTCCGCCTGCACCAGATGAACTTATAATAACACCGTTGCCTCCATTGCCGCCACTTGCCGAAATACTGCCGTTTACAGTAAGTGTGCCCCGTACATAGATAAAAAATCCGGCAGGAAACAGTGTTGCACCTGCATTAACAGTCAGGTTTTCATAGAACATATTGCGCGTAAGCGTTGTGTTGCTGCTGATGATAACATCGCCATCCGAGCCATCGCCCAAAAAGAAATCGCCCGTTGTAAATGAACTTCCGCCGCTTGTGCCAGCCTGCAAAATAGTTTCGCTGCCATCAGAATTGCGCCTGCGAACGGTTCCGTCTTCGTGAAGGTACAAACGGGCAAAACCGGCAGAGGGATTGCCCACGCCGGTAACTTGCGGAAACTCAGGATAAAAACCAAAGGTACTCATTAGGCTGCCGCACCGATAACTCTTACCGAAAGCCCTGTAATTGCCACGTGGCTTTCCAAGGCGATTGTATTGTCGTTGTTTTCAGTTACCTGCAAATAAGCATCGCGTCCATTGGACAGGCGCAGCTGCACCTGATACGGTCGCGCTATGCCTGTCGGAGTAACGGTCAGAGGCGTATTTGCCACCAGGTCTACAGTCGTAGTAAACAGCAGCAAGCCTGCCGGACTTGTA
This sequence comes from Rhodoflexus sp., assembly GCF_053489755.1. NCBI lineage: Bacteria > Pseudomonadati > Bacteroidota > Cytophagia > Cytophagales > Thermoflexibacteraceae > Rhodoflexus > Rhodoflexus sp. The sequence goes on along the minus strand of NZ_JBRCHD010000040.1, from coordinate 37,054 downwards.
CCGGTAAAGGCAGTACCGTTCCACGCTTTAAAGCTATTGCTGGTCGTATTGTAAACCACCAGCCCTTTGTCCGCAGCCGTAAGGGTTGCTGCCAGCGCAGTCTCTTCCGTATCTGTTACGTTGTGAATGCGCTGGTTTTTAACCTGCTGCTTGTTGAGGTTTAAGTCAACGAAATATTCTAACTGTGCCATTATTCAGCAATTTTTTTGAAGGCGAACCAAATCAGCACGCAGAGCAGAAACCCAAACACGATTGAGCCGGTCAGGTTGCGATACGTTTCAGGCGTGAGCTGGACGGTAACGTTTGTGCGAATGCCGTCTCTGCCAACAACGCCGAGAATATTTTGCAGTTGTTCCATGGTTATTTTTTCGTTAAGTTTAATAAGGTAAAGGCAGGGTTATTTTTCCGTCGAAGAAGGCAACTTTGCAAGCCAACTGCCCTGCATCTATGCCCAGCGCATGCATTGCTCTATTAGATGCTGCATCGGTCAGTCTGCCGTAAACGCCGTCCACAACGAGCCGTGTGGTTCCGAAAAATCGCGGATCTGAATTAAGGAAGCGCTGCAAGGCTCGGACATACTCTTCTCTTGTCCTGTAATGACCTTGGCAGCCTGTTCCCTGCCACGAGGCAACCTGTCCGATCTCAGTCGTTGGCGTACCAACGATACCGCCGGATGTGCTTCCGCCGGATGTGCCTCCGCTAAAAGTTCCGCCACCGGAGGGAGGACTTGGAGGCAAAGGATTAAAAGGACTGCTGCTTGGGTTTTTTGGCTTTGATGCCAGCGCAGTATATCCTGCTAACATGAGCAGAACGATAATTGCACCAAGTATAAATGTCTTTTGGTTCTTCTTATTCATGTCTAATCAGGTAAGTTTCTTACAATATCGTATGCACGTTGCAGCTTCGCTCCATCGCCAAAGTCATCAAAAAGCCTTGTGCGCAGGAATGTGTCCACGCTCATTTTAAATAATTCGTTAAATGAAAAATCCAGCCAGCGCAGGGAAGTTTTCGTCTGCCGGCTGAGGATCTCGAAGGCTTTCGCATCGTCGTCTAAGTTAGGGATCAGTGCGCCGAAGGGAAAAAAAGACGCAGGCGGTCTGTTATCGCCGTCGGTCATCCAAAGCTCGAAAGCATCGGCTGCCGCACGCGCTGCAAATCGGTCGCGCTCGGAAGTATTGGTTCGCCCTTCTTCGAAAGTTAAAGGACGTCCGCCGTTGGCGCTAATCACGCCGGCAACTCCGCTGTCGCCGACTCCTGTGCGAATAGCTGCGCGAATGTCGGAGACGAGCCGCTCGCGCTGTTTGCGCACGATCATAGCAGCGACCCATGCCACAATAACTGCGACTATTCCGCCGATCAGCCATGCCTCCTGCTTATTTACCTTTTTCAAATTCATCATTTAAGCCTTTTATTAACCTGATCTTCAAATGTTGCCGACAAATTGTCGAATCTGAGGCTGGTTCTAATTGCCAAATAGGTAAACAAAAGCGAAAGAATTGCAGGAATTACAACGCGGAAAATCAGTACACCGGTTCCGACAGTAAGTCCGATTTTCGCCAAAAAGTCGAAGCCGGCGCTTGCAGAATCGTACAGCTTTTCCCAGCGCGTTGCGGCAAGCTCAACGCCTTGTGTGCGCATATATTCGCGCAGTTGGCTGTCCGCTTTCCCTGCCTCTTTGCCCACACGAAGCTCCCACGCTTCGATAAAAAGCGCGTTCGCCTCGTCTCCGCCGACTGCTTTTCTGAGCGACTTATGCCACTCAATCCAGCGTGCAGAGGACGAGTCGAAAGCAGGGATCGCCATCACGCTGCTGCTCATTAGCTCAGAGGGGTTGGGCGAGTGTTAGGATCGTCGTCGATTTCTGCGACAATGTTGGTGTATGCCTGAAAGACATCGCCAATTGTGCGCTGCGTTTTTTCAGAAATTAAAAACTCGCGCACACGCGGATTTTTTGCGTCGCGAATCAATCCGGCTAAAGCAGATAATCCAATGTTGACGGCTGCTAATAACAATGGTTTCATATCTTCCAATTTTTACCTGCAAATCTATTTTTACAGGCACTTGGAAGCGACAATGAAAGGCGCAAAAAGGGTTGCAAAGGTGGCTTTAAAAACGCCCATTTTTGAGAATGAAAAAATAGTAAAGCAGGGCTGCTGCAAGAACCAGCAACAATACACGCAACCACGGGCGGTCGCCGCGTTCTTCTTCGCCAAGCAGATCGGACAAATACCAGGACTGCCCCATAAGCTCCCTGATGCGTTTGTTTCGGTAATCAATCTCAGCGCCACCGCCATACGTCCATACAGCCTCGCCATCGCAATTGTCCACGTGCAGGTAGGTAGAAGCCACACCAAAGCGACGAAAGCCAACAGCGACGAGAGCAGGCGCTATTCTGTCAAAATCTGCACGCAGGCGCAGCGAAAGGTCGCTCGCTTTGCCTTGCATATGGCAGGAATTACCCACGCCACCAACCGCTCGGTTGTGCGCAGGCGTTCGGTATCCGGAGTTAATTTTGGGGTAAAATCCGGCAGCCTTTCCTGCTCGGTTAAGCATCGCAACGTGCGCTCTGTCCATATGTCGCTCGCCTGATCCAGGTGCATCGGGCGAGTCAAAATCGCTTAACTGATACATAATTTTCCTTGTTTTTGAAGTCTGGACATCTGCCGCATGATGCAAAGCAGACATTCGGAAAGGCTCGCGGAAGCCCGTCCCTGCACAGAAAAAGAACTGTTTGGCGGAGCCACAAACTCTAAATAAGCGCCGATATTAAGTACTGCCTCCTCCTCGCTCAGATCAACCTCCCATACTTGCGCACCACCGGTGTTGTTGGGTGTTGGGTATATTTCGCGAACGGTTCTGCTGCCGTCCGGATTTTCAATTACAATGCGGATAAACGGAAGCTCGCGAAAGGAGTCGGACTTGATAAGTAACTGCTCAATAATACGAGCATTCGCGCCGGCTGCGCCAGCCGAATCCCTGACAAGTTGCTCGGCTATATCAGGCGGTAATATGGCATCTAAATTGACAAACTGCGGATAAACAGGCAGCGCAGGGTTGGCGTATAATTCCATTGTCCACTCCCCTTGTGCAAAAAAATACAGCCTGTACGTTTTACCGCTTTGCAGGTTGGCTTTTTCGGCAGGCATCATAAAGCGCACGAAATATCCCTCGTTTACTGATGTTGTCAGCAGGCGAGGCGCATTCCCCAGCCGGCTGTACTCCAGCAACTCATTTTCCTGCCCGACGATTTGATAAGGCAGCAACTCGGACTGCGGTTGTTCAAAATCGCTCAGGGAAACGCTTGCATCCGCGTCGGCAATGGCAATCGCGAATCGCCATCCGGCAGGCAAAGAAGGCTGCGGACTTTGCGTAAGAAAGCGCGCGAAAAATTCGGGACACGAAGCTGCGCTAAAGGTGTAGTGCGTGCTTAAAAGTACGCCATCGGGCAGCGCGGCAGCAGGCTGGTATCCGTTTGCGCTCCCTTGTGCCTCTCGCGTAAAGTTTACCTGCACCAACTCGCCAGCCTCTGCTGCGACGAGTCCGCCACCGCCAAGGCGCACTGCCTGAGCCTCGTTTTTCGGGTTGGTTATCGGGTAAACAAACTGCATTACAAGTTTCTTTCGATATGATTTTTAAGCTCGATCACGCGGCGCTCCTGCTCGCTTTTACCTTCCATGCCCGACAAGGGCAGCGACATAATTTCTGCCAGCCTGCCGCTTTCCATCGGTTTTGTGAAAAACTTGGTGAGAGCATAAAGCGCCTCGATTTTTGGCCAGCCCTGCGCTCGGTACAGGTTGGCAGCCACGCGGTCGCATTCAAACTCGTTTGTGGTCTGGTTGCGGAAGTGTACGTATTCATGCAGCAGTACAAACAAGCGCATCGGCACGGTGGCAGGCAACAAATCGGCTGCGGAAACAAATATCTCCCCTGTGCTTCTGTCCACACGCGCAGGCGTGTTTATCACCTCGCCCGTGTGCAGATCGGCGACTTTAGGCATATAATGTACCTTATGCCCTTTGCTGTCCGTATAGCTGCGGTTTTGCTGCAATTCGGGCAGGCGCTCTGCCAACCACAAGGCAAAACCTATAAAAGCTCTGTCGCGCTCGGTCGGGTACTCTGGAAAGGCAATCTGCAAAGGCTTTACTTCATGTTGGGTCAGCACAACCGGTGCTCCTTCAGTGCGCGAGACGCTTATTTCGTAAGCATCTGGCAAATAGGACAAAGGAACAGTAAAAGTATGGCTGCCAGCCTGTAAGCGCAAATCGCGGCGCAGGTAGGTATTAGCGCCCGACTTACAGGTAATATGCAAAACGGCAGGCGCTGTTGCATCTGCCGTAAATACTGCTGTGTTTTGCAGCGGTGGAGTTTCAACAACAAAGCGGTGCATCATTTTTTTGCAAAAATCAAAACGACAGAAATCAGACCAATGGCAACCGCAAAAAACTGCGGCCATGCTAAGCCGGCTATTTTTTCAGTTTTGTCGGTAAGTACCGGAAAAGGCTTATCGCCAAAGGAAAACTCCCACTCGTAGTCAAATGCTAATAATTCCATGTCATTACCTCCACTTTATATTTTGTATTTTTACTTATGTATTTGTGCGCAGATATTACCTGCGTTTTCTTTTTCTGCTTCCAGCCAAACTTTGTCTTGTACTTTTTCAGAATCGCCTCATCGTAGCTGCTCAATAAGAACTTCCCTTTGATTTTGGAAAGCGTGTCTAACAGATTTTTAAAGTCTGCTTCCGTATAATTTTTGTAGTGCCCTTTGTGAGATGATAAATAAGGCGGATCGCAATAAAAGAAGGTTGTTTTACTATCTTTCAATTTAATTAAATCCACTGCATCTCGGCTAAATATTTCTAAATTTCTAAGCCTTTCAGATAGACTTTTTGTAAAGTCTTCACTCTTATATCGAAGTGTTTTTGTGCTTTTGCCAACATTATCGAATGCAAATCCTTTTCCTATACCTCCCGCGAAACTCATATTGGTTTGCACCCAAAATGCCCACGCTCTGGTCACTTTATCACCTTTATTAGATGTTAATATTTCTTTTGCCAGCCTGTGTTGTGCTTCGCTGTGAAGGGTTGCATCGATTTTTGATTTTAATTTTGAGAAATCAGTTTTTAGCACCTGCCAAAAGTTGATTACGTCGCCGTTTAGGTCGTTGATTACCTCGTGCTGCGAGGGTGGCTTGGCAAAAAGAACTGCTCCGCCACCGAAAAAAGGCTCCACATATTGCGTGTGCTTGGGCATCATGCTTACGATTTCATTTGCAAGTTTTTGCTTGCCACCATAATAAGTTATCGGAGTCTTCATTTCATGCTTAGATAATTATTTTCTTTTTCTCCATCTCGCGCCGATAGGCTTTCTCTTCAAAATAGTTCATGATTGAAAAAATGGCAGTAACGATACTCAGTACCATTGCCAGCCTGCCGACCCATCGCCATTGTTCGTCTTGTATTTCTACCATAATTATTTTCTGGTTTCGCTATTTACTTCTGCCTCTGCGTCTTTGTATGCCTGAGCGAATTTTTTACCACTCACGCCCATAATCGCTGCGGTAATTTTAATGCTGTGTGCGCGCTCCTCTGCCATTTCGCGGTTCATTTGTTCGATTAATTCTTTGCGTTCTCTGGCGTGCTCTTCACGCATTTTTTCAATGCGATTATCGAAAACAGCGACGACCTTATCCATAGCATTTGAAAAGTTGACCATCAGTTCTTTGTTTGCTCTGAAAAACTGAATTGCGAAAAAACCGAGCAATGCAGTAACGCCGAGTTCGTTTAATCCCTTGAGCACAGTCGCGTCTATGTCGGCAATAATTGCTAAAACATAAGCAGTTATTGCGCCCACCAGCCCGATAACTACTGTTGGTATGGCTTCGAATTTTGAAAATATCATGCCGATTGGGAGCCTTTGAATAAAACTGCAAATAGCAATAATGCTGATAAGCAGAAAGTCAATAAAATAAAGCATTGATTGAGGTCTTGGTTAGGGTTGTAGGAGTTGTTATCGCCTGCAAAAGCGCTCATAGTGCGCCTTGGGGCAAAAAGGTTAGATAGCCAACTGAAAAAGCCTGTTCGCTGCCGCAAAGGTGTGGCAGTAGTCGCCACAACCGGCATTGGTACAGGATTTAACGTAGGTAAAGGAGTAATAGTAGCACGGAGGCTATCAACGCGAGCAATATCAGCCGGCGCACTACTGACCGGCGTGGAAGCCACCGCAGCAGTTGCCTGCATGAAGCTCGGAGGAGCCGGCGCTGTTACGCCAAAATCGCGGCGCAAACGGCAGGTTTTGAACTCAATAAACGCTCGCCAGCGGTTCAGCGTGTATTTTACGCCCAAACACTCAACATTGCCTTGGCTTGCAAATGAAAAGTCGCTATTCCAACGCGCTGTGGCCTGCGACGGCAGAAAGTTGAGCAGGTATAAATGCCAAAAGGACTGCACGCCACCACGTGCATAAGCGCCCATGAGCACGCGCATCCAATCGCGCACCACTGCCAACTGCTGGACGGCTGTCATAGCCAGTACGCCCTCCCGTGTGTAAGTTCGTCCGGTTCTGTTCGCGATTTCGGTGTAAGCCGTTGAAGGTATCCACTGCATCAGTCCGTGTGCGGATCCGCCATCAGAAGGCACTGCCCTTGGATTTAGTCCCGACTCTCCGAGCATTACCATCAGCAACCAGTCAGCAGGCATATTGTACTGCCTTGCTATGTCCTCCACGCCCTCTAAAAAACCTCGCTCGCGCATGGCAGGAAGAGTTACCACGCGACTTTCGTTTGCTATTGTACTTCTTGCGTATGCCATTATTTTTTATTTACAATGATGATAATAAGAACGACTGCAAGCGCAACACCACCAAATAACATTAGTTGTCTGTTGCGTTGCTCGCGACGTTGGCGCTCTGCTTCGGCTGCGGCAGCTTCTGCGGCTCGTCGCTGCTGTTCTGCCAAAGCAGCCAGCATTTGCGCGTCCATTTGTCCGCTTCCGCTTGGATTGATTGGCTGTGTCCGATAGATGCTGTCCAACTGCTGCACAGTTCCCAGCAAAAGACCGGCTGTGCCTAATACTTTTTGCGCACCGCCCTCGAATATGAAAGATCCTAATTTGCTTCTATCCTCGCTCATTTTTTCATTACAAAAAACAGTATCAACAAAAGAATTACTGCCCCTGCCGCGAAATACACCCAAGAAGGTATTCCGGCGTTTGCTGGCTGCGGCTGTGCCGCTCTCGCATCAATCAGCCCATTTTGAAAAGTGCCAGCCAAACCGCTGGTATTTTGCGCATTTTGCTGATTGAGCGCATTGGTAAAAATTGCTGCCGTTTCTGCATTGATGCGCTTCTGCGCCTCAGTCATTTGCTGATTTATTTCAGTTTGGCGTGAGGCGTAATGCTGACCGATGTCGATGCGAGGCATTTCCAGACTGCCAACGCCTGCCTGCAAGGTTGGCATCGGACGGACAACAGTGTTGCTTATATCTGTCATATTCGTTTGCGTTTGTGTGGTTGGTCGCCAAGCCGTATTTGGCGACCATGTTTCTATTTTATACTGCCCAATCAGGCTGCGATGGAAAGAATGCGTGCGACCGCTTCCGGTTGGAAGTCTTTCTGTGCCGTGGCACATCCCGTCGGCGCGACAATCTACATTCAGCAGGCTAATCATTTTTTACGTGTTAGGCTGTAGATCACTATTCCAACAAGGAATAAAATTGCGCACACGCCAAAGCCGACAAAGTATCCACCTCGGACTAACCCTTGTATCTGAGGCGCAGTTAAGCATACTTCTTCTGGCGCTTCTTTGATACGCATAGACTGCGTTTTTTCATCGCACTCCAACATATTAATCACCTTTAGTTGCGTACCAAATACCTCCACCGATGCTTGCCAAAACGACCAATCCGACAGCGATTAGCGCCCAGTTAGGCAGTCCTGCTGTTCTTTGGGTAAACCAGTTGCCATCGGCTGCCACCACTTGTGCAATGGTTGGCGTTGCCGCAACTTCTGCTGCGCTTTTTTCTGCCGACCGACCAACAGCAGAAGCAACCACCGACTTGATGTCGTCGATTGTGAGTTCGGGCTTGTTGTCTCTTCTTGCGGATTCTGCTTCGGCTTTTACTGCCGCAACAGCCTGTGCGATAGCTGCCTGCACCTGTTCGGGTGTTACGCCTTGCTGGGTTGGCTGCGCTGCGGCAACAGCCTGTGCGATTGCTACTTGCAAGTCGGCTTGTGTCAGCCCGTCAGCGGCTTTGGGCTGCTGCTCGATAGCGGCAGCGGCTTGCTGAATTGTTTGCTGAACGGCAGGCTGCGATGTTACCGGAGGCGGTGGCGGTGCAACAGGCTGCTGCTCGATTTGCGGCACGGGACTGGGTGGCATTACCGCAGGCTGCACCACAGGTGCTGGTGGCGTTGCTACAATAATACTTCCGGCTGGATCGGCTGGCATAACAGAGGGAACCGGCAAGGGTTGCTGCAAAGCAGCCAAACGCGCTTGCTCCTGCTGCTGGGCGATTTGCTGTTCCAAAGCGCGACGCTCTTCGATAGCTCGACCAATATCAATAACGCTGCGTACCTCTATTATTGGATCTGCGCCCTCCAAAATAAGCCTTCGCAAATGTGGAAAATTAGGATTTTTTGTTTCAACATCCCACTCGTCCATCAAAAAATTAAACCTTGTAAGAGGTGAAGCATTCGGATCATTGATTAAATCCAACGCTCTTTTTGCAAATGTGTAATATCTCGATGCGAACGCGCTTAACGGCCTGCGCTCCTCTCTCAAAAGCTCAAAATACTTGATAAAATTTCTCCCATCACCGAATCCTCCAAGCACACCTTCTAAAAGAGGCATTGGATCATATCGCCATCTGACGATGTAATCATGCTGCCTTCTTGCTTTGATAAGCTCTGGATCATTTATTATAGCTGCGAGTTTAGTACGAATATCATTATCAACCGGACGAAGGCGCTCCTCGGTTCTGCTTAAAATTAATCTTGCAGATTCTACTGCCGAATGTATTTCATTAAACTGACTTTGGAGATCGGGAAATGGGAATGTGCCATTTTGATAATACAAGCTGGAGTTTTTTCTCCACCAATCTCTGAATTTGCTATTAGAATTCATAAAGGCAATCCATCTTGTCTCTGCCTCTATAAGCCTATTTTTTAAATCTTCAATAGGTGCATCAACCTCATTTTGCTTCCTCAATCTGAGATCTCTAATTAGCTGCTCATTGCGCTCATTCATGATATCCCAAGGGGTTCTAAAAACTGCCATTTTATGCTTTTATTTTTTAGTTGATAAATCTTTTGTATCTGATGCGTTCGCTTTTTTGCCGTCTTTCTTGCCGCCCTTTTTGTACTTTTTAAAGTACCACCAAGCACCACCAGCTAATGCAGCAAGTAGCAGTACAATGAGCAGCCAGAACCACCATTTTTTATGGATCGGCGTATCGTTGTTATCCGTAATGCCTGTACGAGTGTCTTCGTCGATTCTGCCGCTGCGTCCGATCTCATCTGCCAAAACACCACCGGAATAGATCGGATCCCTGTCGGTTTCGATAACTGACGGAATGTTGCCAAGCACAGTATTTTCCTGCGCAGGTCTAAGACCTGTTGGCAGTTGATTGAACAAGTCGGGCTTGCCTGGCATGGCTTGAATTTGCACGTTCATCGCTGCTGTTTGAGCACTTTTCAAAGCGGCAATTCGCGCTTGCTCTTCTCGCAAGGCTCTTTGTGTTGCGTCTAAGGTTGCCTGCTGTTGCAACTGTTGCCTCGCCTGCTGCTCCTGCGCTGCGCGTTGCGCCTGAAGGGTTGCGTTATAGGTCTGTGCTGCCTGCTGTTGCAATAGCGCAGCAGCATCGCGCAGCCGGCGCTGCTCCTCCTCTATTCTGAGGCGCTCTTGCTCGGCTGCGGTAATTGCAAGCCTTTCGCGTTGCGCCTGCGCTGCTGCTTCGGCAGCGGCAGCCTCCAGCCTGAGCCGTTCTGCTTCTTGCTGTGCACGGAGCCGCTCGGCTTCCAAAGCAGCAGCAAGCTGTTGATTTACAAGTGTCTGATTAATAGTTGTGCTGCCTGCCGTTCCCGTTCCACCTGCAGTACTGGTAATGTTTGGCGTTGATGACGTAACTACCTGTGTAGATACGTGCCGTTGGTACGGGCGCAGCTTCATCATGACGTTTTGCACTAACTGGCGTGTCATCTTGCGGACGTTCAGTCCGACTGTAATAAAGCCTGCGCCATCTATAACCTGCATCCTACCGCCCGTAATTGCGCCTCTTTCGCTTGTTGCGACGAGTATGCCTTCCAGTTGCACATAAAAAGCCACGCCCTCCTGTCCGTTCGGCATAAGAGCGCCTTCGCCGACGCTTGGTCCACTTACAAGAACACTCGGTTTAACGACGATACGGCAGTTTGTGTAATGCTCGTAACGGTCGCAAAGCATATCCAAACAGCGTTCAATGTCTTGCGTCTGGATCACTAAAGGGAATCGCTCACTGCGGTTGCCTTCAAAAACGTCGCCGATATAGTTTAAAATCGCTTGGTAATGCTGGAGCATTTGCGCCTTTGTCATTACCAAATATTCTTCACCGATAGGCTGATGGAAATAGTCTCGCGGCGAGCCTGGCTCACGCGGCGAGCCTGTTACTGCGCCGTTGTAGGCTGGAATGATTGGGAGGCTAAATCTTGACATATTACTATTTTTTCTTTTTCAAAATCAATACTAAAACGATAATGAGCAGCACGCCGGCACCAATACCTGCATAAAGCAGAGTATTGTCTTTTGCAGCTGGCTGCGTTTGATTTTGCGCACGAAAATCCTCGCTCGGAAGTCCATGATCGGTTTGCTGTACTGGGAATGGTGTCAGCATATTTGCCTGCGGGTCTTCTGTGCGCCCTGTTTGCGGTGCTGTTTGCTGTACCGGAGTGCTTAAAACAGTTGCGCTTTCATATGGCTGCGGCGAGCTGATAACTGCAGCCTGCTGCAAATTTGAAGGCTCGACCGCCGATTGAAATTCGGGTATTGTTTCAAAGTCAGGCTCATACGAGCGACCGAATGGCTCATTGAAATATGAATATTTGCTTCTCATTTGATAATCATTACAAGCACCACAATAAATATCATTACAGCCACGCCTCCGCCTGCCAGTAGCAGGGTGCGACGTTGCTTATCTATTTCGCTCACATTTGTTTGCAAGGAAAGCTGATCGCGTTCGCCGATATTGAGGATGTTTGCCCTGTCCACCGCTGCTGCGCCGAGTTGTGCCTGCGTTTGAATTTGTGTTGTTTTCTCAAGTTCGCGCAGGCGCAATTCCAATTCCTTTGCCCTGTTGTTAGCTTCGAGCGACTCTGCCTCTATTCGTGCTTTTTCTACTTCGACTTCAGCAAGCATTTCGCGGCGCTGATTTTCCAATTCGACCGCATCATTTTTAAGCGCTAACTGCCTTGCAAGTTCTTTTGCCTGTGCCGCCTGCGCTGCTATTTGTGCGTTGCGACGCGCCTGGCAGGCTTTGTTACCAAAGCAGGCATCTCGTAAAAAATCGCTATATATGTCAGTTCTCGGATAAATAAGATCTGTCATTTTTTATTCCCTCCCTTGCTCATAGATATTACAACTACTAAAATCAGCAGAACGAACATACCTGCGCCGATGTAAAGCGCTGTTCGCGCCATTGGTGCGGAAAAATCGCGGTTTTGCTGCCCTCCAAACCAGGGCTGGAGCCACTCCCCCTGCCCTTCCGTTCCGCTGCCCACAATCGTATTCCACGCGTTCAGGTCGGTTTGTGAGTTGGCTGCGGAAACGGCAGCCTGCACCATTCCGGTTTGCGCCTGCGCCAGCTGGCTGTTGTTGATGTTCTGCATCACTTCTGCCGTCTGGTCGTCTCTTATGCCGCTTTGCCTGGTAGTGAATCGCGTTTGCTGACGATCTGCCGATCCACCGAAAACTCCGAATAATGCCGTAAACACGCTCATTTTTTCAACACGGTTAAGATGACGATTATTGCAAAAATCAGCACCATGCCTCCGATCCAAAGCGCTTTATTAGAAGTCCGGAAAGCCGTGTCGCCAGTCTTTGTTTGCGCCTGCGTAATCGTGTTTCTGTTTTGCAGCATACCGGCGGAGGTGGTAAAAAGCGCCTGCCTGTTTTGCTCCTCCTGCATTTTTATTTGTGCGTTGAGAACATCCCTTTGTGCACGATTTTGCAGCGCTTGACTGCCGAGTTGCATACCGCCACCAACGACAGCGCCGACGGCCTGCGCGATTGCGGCTGTTGCTGGATCTAAAGCCATTTGATTAGTCTTTAAATATTAATGCGAGCATGGCGATTGCAGTCATGGCTGCGATAGCAACCAGCCAGTAATCCTCCTTGCCGTCCACATATTTTGCGATGAATCCTTGTCCGGATTCGCTTCCACGCTCGTTGTGATGATGGTCGTCGTGCGTACCACCGCCACAGCCACATGGCTTCTTGGGTTCTTCTTCCGGTGTGCCGATTGGACTGTCTGCCGAAGGATCTTCAGCCGCTGCCGCTGACATAGCTTCGGTGAGCGCCTCCTTGTCAGGGTGAACCGACAGGATTTCAACTACACCTTCCACGCCATCCCTGCGCACAAGCTCCATTGCAGCCTTTTCCATATGAAACGGCGTTTCATAGGTCGCTAAGTCATTCTCGATAAGAATGCTTCTTATGCCATCCGGATTGCAGGAAACGCAGTAACTAATTAGCTGTTCCAGATGCGTTTTTTCTTCTGTCTGTGTCATATTTTTTAGCAAAAAAAGCCCACGCCCAACCTTGGGCATGGGCTGCAAACAAACCTAAACTTTATTAGCGATTACTATTTACCGATCAGCGGATTGGTGCGCGACATTTCAACCGCAGAAACACCGCGAAGGATGTTGATGAGGTTGGCACGTGCTTTAATTTGAAAGCGGATGGTGATAGTTTCGTTAGCCAGCACCGGTACCTCCAGCTTTGTGTTAGGCGTAACGCCCAGCTCAAAAGTCGGGTCGATCAGGTGTTTGGTGTCCTGCTCCTTGTTGCCTTTCCATGTGATTGGCAAAATAGGCTTTACGCTTTCAGCACCGGCACCGATTGGCTTCTCAACAGCTTTCCACTGCTCGTTGCGCTGCGCATCGGTGGTTACGATATAGCTCACGCCCTCAATCAGGAATGCTCCCATCGCCTTGATTTGCTCGCGCAGTCGGTTATGCGTACCACCTGCCAAGTCCACCTCTACGTTAGTAGGCTGTGGAGACTGGTCGATAGCATCAAACAGGATGGCAGTCGCCTTTGCTGTGCCAGTGTTTCTAATCGTAAAAATCAGCGTTTCTTCTCCTTCAGGAATGTTGCGCATTTTGCCAACTCCACCAAAGTTAGAAGCGCTGACTTTGTTACTGAACAGCATATCTTCGCTGTTGAAGTTTGAAAACTTACTGTTTGATTCAGCCTGCATTGCTAAATTTTCAATTTTGCTCATTTTGTCAAAAATTTGTTGTTTGATTATCCTCTGAATTTATTATTTACCCAGCGAGCGTATCCGAGTGGCTTCGCCAAAACGATAAACAGCAGGGCTGCGGCAAGCGCCACCAGCGCCGTAACGCCGTATTCCTTCAATTGATTTGAGTCCATGCCTTCTGTATTTTTTTGATATTATTGAGATACAAAAATATACGGTCGATTAAAAGGCTTAAAGGGAAAAGCGCCTTTAAAACGCCCTGAAAATGTCTTAAAAAAAGGCTAAGATTAGCCTCTGGTAAAGGGAAAGTAACCCCTAAAGGTGCGGCAGATTCAGCGTTTCGGGTTCTTTGTGACATAGCCCCATCTCATTGTGCGTTGTGTAGTCCTTACTATGTCTATTAAATCACCTTTATTAATAGGAATGCGAAGCAGTCTGGAAATCGCATAAGCACCAAGCCCTAACTGAGCCATTTCAACAACTTTATCTTCGGTACTTTTATTAGATTTCATTACTTTAATAATCTCTTTTTTAGCTTTTTCAATAACCTGCTGGTCAGTAAACCTCATCACAGATGTAGATGTATTACCAAACTCATCAATTAGCCCTAAGTCATTATACTTTTGACGAATTTCACTTGATGTAATACGTAATATCGACCCAGCTAATAATGAACTGCTAACGTAAGGATAAGTTGCCTTTATTTTTTCATCTATGCTGCGATGTTTGCTCGCAGCTTTTTCTGCCAATTTCAAACGCGCATAAAACGTGTCAATTTTTGCGTAGCCCGTTTCTTCTATATAGTCAAACAATTCTTGTGGATTTGTAGAGAAGGCTCTTGAATCGATAAAAGTTTCCTCATTACTGCTACTGCTTTGCGAGTCGTTTTTGTTAGTAGTGGAAGCAGTCCTTGTGCCGGCGCTGCGTGAACCACGCCCTTGTATAGCCTGCCGAGCGTGCCCTACGGACATCCCCAGCAGTCTGGCGATTTCGGAAGTGCCAATACCCAAAGCAGCCAGCTTACGAGCCTTTTCCGACTTTGTGCCGAAACCTTCTGTAATTGCAAATATTTGCCGTGAATTATCGGGGTTTACTGTTGCGCGTAAATTTGCGCTTCGGGTAACTATACGCTCGGTATTGGTTGCAGGTTGGGCTGCGTTCCTGCCCACGCGGGCTGCTTTGCCTCTGAGCGCTTGCTCGTACTGTCCCTGCGAAATAGTAAGCCATTGAATGATTGATTTTTTGGAATATCCGGCAGCGTGCAGCTCTCTTACTTTGGCTGCTTTGCTGATTTGTTTTCTCAAAATTTCAAGGTATTGTGCCATCGCATTTTTTTCACACAAAATAAAAAGCCCCTTCGCTGCATCAGGCAGCAAAAAGGACTTCAAAAGGCGCAATAGTTGCCTAAAAATGGAACAAGAAAAGGTTATCCTGCCATGTACCGCAAGTGGCGCTCTGTCCACTCCTTTTGTGCCATTGTGCGCAACTTCTGAGCGTTGGTTTTCGGGTTGCGCTGCGCAATCTCAAACTGCTCGGAAGTGTAAGCAGACTGGTTTTTGTACAGGTACTCGGCGCAGGCTTGGCGGAACTCGTCCTCTGTATATTTTCCCTGTATCAATTCCTTGTCAGCGTGAACGTACACGAAAAAACGGTTTTCGCCTTCCCTGTAACGCCTGTTTACCAAGTTCTGGGCTATTTTGAAAAGCTGATAATTCGGCACGCGGTCTTTGTACCGGTCTATCTCATCCAGTTGCTTGTGGAAGCGCACAATCTTTGCAGCCTGAAATAGCTGCGGCGATACGAGGCTAAGGCTTTGCAGGTGGATGATAATATCCAAGTTGCTGTGGCGGAAGGTTAGCAACTTGCTTACAATGTCAGTATCCAAGAAGTTTTTTATATAGCTTCTGGTGTCCTCCAGCAGGAGCAGTCCGTTTTTGTAGGTTTGCAGCAGCGTAATTGCGGTGTCTAACTTTTGCTGGATGGACATCGGCTGCCCTGCTTTGGTATAACCGATTACGCGGTAAATGCTGCGCACGCCTTTTTTATTTGCCTCAACCACCTTCCGCAAGGCTTCGGAGCGCTTGCGTGGGTTCTCTTCTTCAATGTCAAAATCCAGCACCGGAATAAAGCCGTAATGTTCCGCTTCATTGTTGGGGTCGAATATCAGCACGCTGCCGCCTCGCCAGCCTGTGGCAGGGTTGGGAACGATGTACTTCTTTATCTCCAGCAAGGTCTGGTGGCTTTTGCCGACTCCGACGTGTCCGGTGGCCAGCACCAGCATACTTTCGCGAGCCATTATTTGCCTCCTTTCTCTTTGGCTTTTTCCAGTGCCTGCCGGATTTCCATGCGTACCGATTTTACTTCCTGCATGTAGGCAGTAACGTTGCCTACGTAAATCAAGCTCACATAGCCTATTGTTGTAAACAGTTGCGCTTCTGCACCAAGAATCGCATTTGCGCCTCTGTGCCGGATATAATCTGCGATCGCATCCTGGAGCATTGCCTGCTCTGGTATTTTGGCAGCGTCTTTACTGCGCTCGTTGATTTGCCGAACGGACTTCAGTACGCTGTCATCGGGCAAAATTCCTGCGCTGGTGGCTTGGATAATTTCGCCTTCCGGAATCTTGAGCAAAAAGTGGAATACTACGTTACTGATTACGCCATCAACAATGCTCACGTACATTTTGGCATTTGCGGCAGCCTTGCTGCGCAGCGTGCTTGCGTCTATTTCGCTTTCGGCGTCAGCGAGCAGGCTGTCCAACTCGTCTTCCGCCGGTGGCGCAAAGGACATCGGCTCGGCTTCGACCTCCTCCGCCTGCTGGCGGATAACGTCTTGCAGCTCTTCATCCACCTCCCGAACAGGCGGAACAAACTCATAAAATGGCTTTCGCTTAGGTGGAGGCGACCATGCCTCATCGCTGTCGGCTATTTCGGATTCCATATCCGACAAATCGTCCAGACTTGCTACGGTTTCCGCGTCGGGCAGGCTGTAATCCCTAATGATTTTCTCCTCCGCCACCAGCGGCGATACTATTTCGCTCATGTTCTAAACAGTTAAGTAATTTTTGTGCGGCGCTAATGAGTGCTTCAGCCTCTCTCCGCATGACTGAGTAAATACCACGTTTGCCAACTGCACCGTCGATCTGCCTGCCGTGTTTACGAATTTGTTTTTTTACTGAACCGACCGACATACGAGTTTTTTGCGCAATAAAATCCGCATCAAAACCGATTGCGTTAGCGCAGTACATTATCACCGTTTTGGCAAATGTGAAGTTGTGCTTTCGGTTGAACAAAATGTCAGCAACAGGCATTTCCTTATGCTTGGAGTACTGCTCCAGCATGAAATCCCAGACAATTTCTGTTTCTCTTTTTTGGTTGATACTCAGGTGTGCGCTCAGTTCATCAGCGCACTCCTGCATCACCTGCTGTAAGTATTTTTGCCGGCTTTGGCTCATGTTCAGGGTTTTCCTCGGTATAGGTAATACGGATAATAAACTCCTGTACTGCCTTTTCTAAATCTTCATTTTTAATCATAGAGTCCAGCAGTAAGGACTTGAGGTCGTCGGAGTAAGTGTAGTAGTACGGTCGTGGGGAAATACCTTTTTTTGATACGTGATGGAAGGCAAAAACAAGGTCGCTGCATGCGTCGTCTAAGCTCACAATCATAACGATTCGCTGCTCGTGCAGCTGCTCTTGTCTGGTAAAGAAATGCCGGATATGCCCAAAAAAGCCTGTAAGCATATTGTTAATGGCAGACAAGTCATCTCTGGCGATACTGTAAACGGTCTGCGCAGCTTTTACCTGTTTGCCGGCTACCATATCGGCCAGCAGCGCTGTTAATTTGGGCAGATGCTTTAAAAAATTCATGTGCTAAGTTACTGATTTTAAGTAAAATGTATATGTATTGTTAAACAAAAACTTTATGCTCTGCCGATTTCGTAGTAAGGGAAAAGCCTGCCTTTTTTGCTGATGCGCAATGAGTGAACAACCTCAGTTTTTTCTGCAAGCAGTTTGCTGACATCATATCCCGCATCGCGTAACTCCCATATTTTCAGGGTTTTTTTGCGCGAGCGCAGGAAGTTGATGAGAATTTCAAACTTTACGTCTGTTTCAGTTGCAGGCTGCGCGTGTTCGGGTGCTTGCTCTTCCGGCTTTGGCTCTGATTCCGGCTCTGGTTCGGCTATCAGCACGGGATGTTCTTTTTGCTTGGCAAACCACACCTGCAAATCGCGATGTGTCTGGATGTCTAACAAGCGGTAAGCATTCGCAGTCCGCGATACTTCTTCGTATAGGTTTTCTTCAGCGAGGTCTATCTCATATGCCTCTAACACTTCGACGGCATCTTTAAGCGCAGTCGGCAGTTTTTCGCGGTCTATGCCGTAATGATTAAGATAGTCTAATGCCTGACTCATTTTTTACGCGAGGGATATTGAAGCGGTTGATATTGAAGTTGTCGTGCTGATAGATCCTGTTAGCCGGTATGCCCAACGTGGGCAGGAAACGACGCGCATCCAAGCAAGGGCACATTTTAGCTGCTACCTGATTGTGTCCCAAAAAAGTGGCGTTCGGATAATTGATCTCATACCAGGTAAGCACGTTCTGCAGGCTGCGCAGTTGCGGCTCCGTCATGTTTACGACTGCATTGCCTTGCCTGTCTATGCCACCGATCCATGCAATGTGGATCGCATTTACGTTGGCAAATATTCGTCCGTTCGGATCAACGAAAGTGCGCGTGCCGTTGGCAGGCAGTTCGTTGTCTACCAGCCTTTTTACTGTGCCGTTGGCTTCAACGGCTACGTGATAGCCTTCCCTGCTCCATCGTAGGGTTTTCAAAAAATAATCTCTGAGCGCCTGCCAGCCCCAGCTCTGAGGAGAGGCGGTGCAATGCAGTATGATAAAATCAACTCGTCGTCTTTGCATTTTCTAAATGATGAAATAAAGCGTGAATACTTGGGTGAAGGTTTTTCGCTGGGTCGCGTGGGTCGGTTAATTTTTGGAGGCTGACTAACATTTCTTTTGCAGAAGTGAGCATCTGCGCTGCGGTTTTGTCTGCCTGCCATGTGTCCTGCCTTTCGGCAATTTCAACAGCGTATTTTAGCACAGGCGCGAGCCGTGTGCAGGCGTAATGGACAGGCGATGCTTCGTCGGGTGCGTAACGTTCTGGCAAAGGCTGCGCCTCGTTGCGGATAAGCGGCGTAATGCGTCGGTATGCAGACACGGCATTTGTCCGGTTCAAAGCGAGGCTGGAGGGCTGTTTTTCGGGCAGGCTGGGCGCTGACACAACTGCTTCCTGAATCGGCTCATGCTCGGACGCAGAGGGTTGCGGCAGCGCAGCCGCCACCTGTGGAAGCGCATCTAACCTGCGCGTCCATTCTTCCACATCCAGACAGATGTATCGCGCTTCCAAGCGCATCCCCAGCGCTTCTGCGATTGGGGCAGGCAGTCGGTCGGCAAAGGTAACAGCCACCTTCCCTTTGCTTCTGGAGTTGGCTTTGGCAGCCACACCGGTGCGCTGCTCTACCATTTTTCTGATTTCTGATACTGTTATTGGCATAGCACAAAAAAAGCGCTTCCAAACACGTGGAAGCGCTAAATATGGCGCAAAAGAGGCTGCGAAAATGGCGCTATATTGAGCGCTCGCAGTCCTTTATAGATTCAATATAAGACTTCAGCCGCTTACTGCCCTTCTGGTTTGGGTTTTACGACCTTCCAGAATGGCTTTCACCATCGGGGTACTAAATAGAATCGGCTTGGTTTTCATCGCTCAAAACAGTTTAGGCTGTACGACTTCGGGCGACTTAGCCGACTCCTGCCCGAATGCAGCGAGCCATTTATCAACCTCTTTTTCTGCGCTTTTGGCTGCTGCCAGTTGCTGGTTGCCACGGGAGCGGAAGTATAAATTCTGCGCTTCTCTCATTTTGCGGATGCGCTGCGGAAGTTCAAAGTTTAGCAGTTCGGTAAACTCGACGCGCTGCGCAATTTCCGCGTCCTGCGCCTGCGGATGCGCTTTGGAAGCGCAGCGAAGCGCTTCCTGTTCCGACTGCGCTGCTACGAAGCATATGCGCATCATTTCGGACTCGTAATAGGTAACTACAAATATTGATTACATGGTGGTGGTGGTTTTATCCGGCTGAGCCTGCACCCAGCCGGACGATGGTGGATTAAGCGTATTGCCATTCATCGGCAGGGACTGCCATTTTGATTTCCGTTGTCCGGATGCGGACGAAAACCTCCCCTGCCCCATTGGGAAGCAGTCGGAACTGCTCGTCGGGGATTTCGTCGGTGCGCAGGTTCGGGTATTTTTCAGACAGAGAGGCTGCGGACATTGCTAATTGCGCCAGCCAGCTTTGGTACACGCGCTGGCTCAGGACGATATTATCTAAGTCAATAATCATTGCGCACCTCCTTGTTGAAAATCTCCAGCAGTGCGATTGCTTTCGGAAGCGCGTCCAGACGCGCAGCGTATAGCTGCAAATGCGCTTTTTCTATGATGTCAATGCTTTGGTAAAATTGCATCTCAGCCTCGGCGCTGATGCCTCCCTGCGCTGCATACAGCCTGCGGAGCATATCGGCAAGCTCGCTGCGGAGTTGGTTGATGCGGTTTTTGAGCAAGGTGCGCCGGATGGCTTCGTTCTGATGGTGGAAGTCGTCTAATGCCGTTACCAGCAGCTCTGAATAAACAAATATTTTAATTGCAGCCTCGGCTTGGCTGCGGTTGAGGCGTGGTTTCATGGTGGTTATCTGTTTTTGGGGTGGATTAAGCAGATTCCGTGCGGCGCATTTCGATATAATCGCGGTAAAATTCGATGTGCTTTGAAAGGTCTCTGAGATGTCTAATCGCTTCTTCGATATTTGACTCTATTTTGCGAATTTCCTCTTCAACTACTGCACCTGAGCGGAAATCAGTGTTTTTGAAAACGATAAAATAACGGTATTCAGAGTTTGAGCTTTCTTTTTCAATATTCATTGAAAAAGGCAAATCGAACTCCGACGCTCGCTTTGAAAAGAAAAGTTTAGTGAGGGATTCGTGAATCCCTTCTACAAAAATCTTTGTCTCAACTGACTTTAAGCAGTAAGACATGTTTGGTGCGTAAACGATGGTGTGTTCCATGGTGGTTTCTCTGTTTTGATAGTGGATAATTACTTCTGAAGTTTCGGGTTGTTATCAATGGCTTTGGCTATGAAGGCGTTCACTTCTCCGACTGCGAAGCGCTTATCGGAGCGCATCCTATGGACGATGTTTGTAAACTCTTCCCAGCTGCTTATTTTGGCGATGTAAGGCTTGGACATCATCGTATCCAAATTGGGGAGCCTGTCTTTCGGCTGTTGTGTTTTTTGTGGCTGCAAGTCAGGTCTTAGCCCAAGAATCTCTTGTATTTTTGGCTTTTCAGGATTTTCCACTCCGCAAAACTCTAAGGAAGACATATAAAACTCATTGAAAATATCAGCTAATGGCTGCATTTCGGCTTTGGAAAAATTATGAAGCATGGCTGGCGAGAATCTGTATCCATTAGGCATAAGCGTTACTATGTGGAAGTCGTCTTTTTCGTCTAAGGAGGTAATCCTGTAAATCTCCATCCACTGCATGGTTTTTAGATAGCCATTATTGATCAGCAATCTCCTCAGAACTGCCCTTAGTAAAAGGGTTTTGTCATGCGCAAAGGGTTCGGCTTGGCCCGCAGGCTTGGAGTATCCAATTAGGATGTCCCCATTATAGCGGCAGATCCGATGCTTGTATGTGCTGCCGCTTCTTTCAAATTGCGCGAATTTCATTTTTTTCGCGCTGTCGGTTTTTTCACTGTACATTGTTAAACGGATTTGAGTACAAGAACATTTTTTTTGAACGGTTATCTTATTTAAGGATAACACATTGCTTGCCGCTGAACAGTTACATGGCGGTTACCAAAAAAAATCGCCGTTTTCTGAGAAAAATCAAGGCGATGCCAGCCCTCATTTTTGAGGGTTTTTTTTAGGCATTCCATGCCTGTAAGGGCAAAAAGGAGCGTTTGAGCCACCTGCTGCGCACCGTGGCTCTGGTGCGCAACGTAAACGCTAAAAGTCTGGTTAGCAGCGCTTTATGCTGCAAGTTTACGTTCCGTTTCGGCACATAGCAAGCGATTCCGGAACTATTTTTAATGGTATTTTTAGTGGCGCTGATGAACGTTTTGAAGCCTAATTGCGCCTGGCTTCGTGGCGCAGCAGAAGCCTTACAATCCTGCTGCAAAAGGTGCGCGAAAAAGAACGTGAGGCAGGGTGCGCAGCCTGCTTGGTGCAAAGTAAAGGAAGCTCCCCTACCCTGCTGCCGGTATCCCCAAGGACGCGGCAATTACTAAACTACATTAATCAGGTGCAAATTTAGGCTTGCTCCGGCGCGTACACGTTTAATCGTGTCGCAGATAAGTCCTCTAAAGGCGCTCCAAAGGAGGCTTCAGGTTCAAGTTCTTCTTTAAGAAAGAAGCCAACTTTCTGGTAGCAATAGGCTGCTATTTCGTTTTCAGAGGTCGGGTATATGAACGCCGCTACTGCGATTGCTTCTGCGGTTGAAAGCGCAAAAGATGCGACCAGATGCGGGTTTTTGAGCGCTCTGGAAGCGCATCTGATAACTGCTTTGCGAGCGCTCTCCAAAAGCCCACGCGCTGCCCATGCACCGCCTGCCGCACGAAGCGTGGGGTTGTTGGTCGTGGTGTGGCTGGCTGCTCCCAGCGCCTCTGCTATGTCGTACAGCAGGTCGGTATATTGCTCAAGGGTGAAGTTTACTTTTGCCATGTTAATTGCGGAATTTTCGTTGGTAATAAAGCCTGATAACTGCGACACGTTGCATCGTGTATGCGAGGTCGCCTTTTTTAATCCTCATCAGAAATTGTATTTAAGGTCGTTTATTTGTTAAATTTTGAAAATTTTCTGCCCGTTTTATGCTCGTGGTAAGCGTACCTGCAAGCGTCAGAGCAGTAGATATGGCGCGCTGTTTTTTTGTGGAACGGTTTTCCACAATTTTTACAAAGCGTCGGTTCAATTATGAACTCATAGCTGGGTTTTGAGTCCCTGCGGGATGTTGGAACTTCCGGCAGGGTTGCTAAAAATTTCCGATGTCAAATTCATAGTCCGGCATTTTGCCGTTCGTTTTGCGCTCAGGCGGAGGTGGAGCAGTAGTGCTGCCTGCTGCCACGTGGTGTTGGCGCTTCTGCTTCAGCTTTCGCGCCTGCCTGCGGATGTTGGCTTCTATCTCAAATTCATCCTCTTCGGTTTCTTCGTTGGCTATTCGGTGTGTGGTATGAGCTACCATGAGGGGACAAACAACCCCTAAAATTACAACGGCAAGGTTCTCCATGTGCCAGTCGCCCCAGTTCCAACTGATGGTACTAATTTGCGAATATACACCCAGCGAAATGATAATTGCAAGAACAGCCAATCCCCAGCTGATGAGTGCTTCGCGGCGCATACCGTACACGATAATTGCCGATAGGAGTCCGAAAGAAAGGAAAAGAGAGGCAACGTGGTTGAATGCGCCCCAGTCGGGACGGAAGGCAAGCATAAACTTGTAGAACAAGCTCTCAAAATTTGAGAGTTCTACCAGCGCAAAGCAAACCAGCAAAATGCTGAGACCTATTTTGGATTTTAGCTTATTAATCATTTTTTGCCTCCTTCCTTTAATTTGTCGAATTGTATCATACTGCATCTTTTTTACGGTGAGAGACCTTTAGTCCAACGGCAGCCTTCGGTTGATCTGGTGGAGGATCTGGCTGCTGGCGAGGTTGACGAAACGCGACAAACGCGACGATGGCAACCACTGCGACGATAGCGAATAAAAACGCTGTCAGGATGATAGTTTCCATAGTTTTTAGTATGGGAGTGGCACTCCCTTATATGTGCCTTGCGATTCGGATTGGTCTTCTGCAACCTTTAATTCAATCGGAGGGAGCGATTCCAGATGCAACTTCATTACGTCCTCCACATATTTGGCAGGGCTAACACCCTGTTTTAAAGCGGCGAGGCGTATGTTTTTTAAAACCTCTGCATCAAAGTCCCAGTGGACTTTTGCAATAGTTTTATCTATTTTTTTGCTCATCGGGGTATTTTGATTACTTTTGGTACTGAAAGTACTTTTAATACTTTCTCTTTGCAAAACTACGAAAACAATTTTAAATAGCAAGAACTACGAAAACTTTTTTTTCGCTATGGAAACAATAGAGAGAAATATCCGAAAGTTAGCCGCACTTAAAAGTTTAACTCTCAAAGAGTTATCTCAAAAAGCGGGAATCGCTGAATCTACATTACATATGCTGTTTAAGCGTGGGGAGGCTTCTACAAAGGTTATTTTAAAAATAGCCGAGGCGTTGGAGGTGGATATGGAGCGGCTGTACGAAAACGATGGCTTTGCTATCAAAGCTACGAAAAAACCGCAAAGCTCTGCAAGCGACGACTTGCTGGCTGCAAAGGACGCGCTAATTGAGGAGCTAAAAAGGGATAAGGAGTTTTTGAAGTCTCTTTTAGCTGAGCGATTAGGAAGGCTGGAGGATAGATTGGGTGCGGTGGGAAAGACTGAGGCCGCCACCGTCCTGGAACTGTATCCGGAAAAGAAACCGCTAATGAAGGTGTCTTAGAAGGGTACATATACGGTGGCGGCATGAAAAAAGCCGCTGGCGGGTATTTAAACTGCAAAAGTTACAGTCCCGTCTCCGCCGCTACGAAAATTGGTTTTGAGCCCATGTTAAAGCCCCTACAACACGCATTGTAAGGGCTTTTTTGTTGGTTATCAGGCTGTTAGATTTGGGTGTAAAATTCGGCTACACCTGCAAAAATCGGATACAGTGGTGTAACCTGTATGCCTCAAACTTGCACGCTACCTTTGCGCCCCTTAACTTCATATCAGCTTTATTATAAAAAAATGAATGTGTTATTTCTGTGCAGAAAGATGCCCAAAGGTACAAGCGTAATCTATTGCCGCATTACGATTGCCGGAGAGCGGGCGGGTGACTTTAGCACGGGCGTTAAAGCGCCAACAGAATTATGGAACGCCAAAGCGCAACGATTCGACGCGCCGCCCAAAGGCAGTGGGCGGGCTGTTTTGTTGGAAGCCAACACCCGGTTAGAGCAGATTTTTGCCGAATTACACAACCTTTACAACAGCCTCACCGCAGGAGGCAAACACGTAAGCGCAAAAGCCGTAAAAGAGGCGTACCTCACACCCGTTCAAACGCTTACGGCAGTCGCACAAGCCTACCTCAAACAACAGCAGGCGCTTGCGGCGGCGGGCAAATTGAGCAAAGCGACGCTGCAAACTTACACCGCCAAAAACAACCTTTTGCAAGAGTTTGCGCCCGACGCACAGCTATCGGAAATCAATACGGCATGGATGCGCAAATATGAAAACTGGTTGCTGGCTAACAAGCGGTTCGGAATTGACCATGTGGGGCGCAATTTGGGCTATGTAAAAATGCTGATGCGCTATGCAGTAGGGGAGGAGCTACTGCCGTACAGCGCAGTAGAACACTACAAAGTGCAGCGCGGCAAGCCCGATGTTCCCGTTTTCCTGACCGAACAGGAGTTAGACCGCATCCGCAAATATACCGACGACAGCCGCTCCATGCTGCGGACACGGGACTTGTTCCTGTTCCAGTGCCTCACCGGGCTTGCATACGTGGATTTGAAACAGGTCTGCGCGGCAAATATCAGCGTGGAAGATGGGCGGCGCTGGTTGCGTATCAAGCGCCAAAAGTCGGGGGAGTACTCCATTATCCCGCTGCTGCCCGAAGCGGAAGAAATTTTACAGCGCTATAACAATGTGCTGCCTATCCCATGCCTGCAAATCGTCAATCGGCGGCTCAAAATAATTGCTGCGGAGTGCCACATTAACAAGCCATTGAGCAGCCACATTAAACGCCTGTTGGGTGAGCCTAAAAGAACGTTTCGCGGTCGGTCGCTCCGCTTGGCGCAAGGTTGGGGCAAAACCCCTACCCTGCCGCCGGTATCCCCAAGGAAGCGGCAATTACTCTTTTAAGTCTTCCGGTTCAAGCTCTTCTTTAACATAGAAGCCGACTTGCTGGTAGCAATAGGCTGCTACTTCGTTATCGGAGGTTGGGTATATGAACGCCGCAACCGCGATTGCTTCTGCGGTCGAAAGCGCGAAAGGAGCTATCAGATGCGGGTTTTTGAGCGCCCTGGAAGCGCATTTGATAACCGCCTTGCGAGCGCTTTCCAAAAGCCCACGCGCCGCCTGCCGCACGAAGCGCAGGGTTGTTGGTCGTGGTGTGGCTGGCTGCTCCCAACGCATCTGCTATGTCGTACAGCAGGTCGGTATATTGCTCAAGGGTGAAGTTTACTTTTGCCATTAATTTAAGAATCTCTACAGGCTGTATGAAGCGCATGTTACGCGATTTTCCGCCTGCCGGGCGGCTTGCGCGTCCCGAACCATCCTGCAATCAGCAAAAGGATGATAATTATGAGGGGTTCGGGCTACATATTTCTATGTATTAATTAACTTGCTGCAATATTAATAAGTAGAAATTTAACTTCCAACACTTTGGTTTTTTTTTATTACAATTTGTTAATACCTTTGTGTAAGATTATTTCGGTTATGGAAACAGAAACGGTAGTAGTTCGCGTAAAAAAGAGGAAAGGCTCGGCATTGCTGGCTTTTCTGTCCACACTGGACTATGTGGAAGTGGAAAAGCCCGAAAATGCCTTTGTGCCGGGTAAATTCAGGCAGGGCGAAAAGCCTTCCGATTTTGCAGGTACATGGGCTGATGATGAACGAACGGCAGAAAGTATCAGAAAGCAGGCATGGGCAAGAAAATCGTAATGTGCGATACAGGTGTAGTCCTGAAAGCGCTAAGGGGCGATGCGCAGGTTTTGCGGGAAATAGATGAAATCGGCTTCGCAAATTTGGCAGTGAGTGCGGTTACAGTGGCAGAATTGTATTATGGTATGCGCAAAAATGAGGCACGAACAACCAAAGCATTTCTGGGTAAGATGGGGCTGTTTCATATAGATAAGGCAACATCTGTACGGTTCGTTGATTTGTTGTTGGCTCACCGCAATCGCCTGCAAATACCCGATGCCCTTATTGCCGCTACTGCACTGGTGCAAGGCGTAGAGCTTTACACATTCAACACCAAAGATTTTGAGTTTATAGAAGGAATCCGGCTATACAAACCTAAAAGCTGGCATTCTGTGGATTTAACTTAAAAACGACAAGTTATGGAGATCCATTTTAAAGGAGAGTTGCTGCGAAATCTGGTAGAGGAGGCGCAAAGAAAGAGCGGCAAAACGCAATTAGAGATACTGGCTGAAATAGGCATTACAGGAGTTGCGTTTTGGCGTTATACAACGGACGGTAAAAACCCTGATGTAATCAGTCTATCTAAAATAGCGCGCTATTTTGGGTTGAGCCGGGACGCTTTTTTCGATGATTCGGATGGGGGAAATCCGGCCGCTTCGCCAAGCGCATTGGCAGATGTACCGCAAAAAAGAGGGCGCAGGCGCGGTCGTATTCGGGTAGGCGAGGAGCAGTTAAATTTGCTTTCGCAGGAGATTAAGGAGCTTAAAATGCAGCTTTCGGAAGTGGTAAAAACGCTCAGCCGAAAGATTAGGGTGCAATTGAGGGAGCGGTTTGCAGCCTTATGGGTTGCAAATTCGGTTGCACCTATTTATGCGTGAGGTATAAATCGCTCAAAATCAATTGTATAGCTGTGAGGGTTCGATCCCCGTCTCCGCTACTTTTTTTATGCGTTTTATTGCTTCTTTCTGCTACTCTATAGCTCTCAAAACGCTTTAAATTAGAGGTTCTGGCTGAAGAAAGCAAGATTAAATTTAATTAGCGGCATAGCTTGGCATATAGCGTCAGTCAAGTTATGTCGTTTTTTATTGGCTGCCAAAAGCTGCATTTCTACATAGTCTTCCCAAAAGCACCTTGAGGAAGGACAAATCCCCAAACCCGAAGGAACTATGTTCAAATGCAAGCCAGAGAGATTGCATATGGGTAGCATTGAAATCAGTCCTGCCCTTTTTCTGCTCTGTAGGAGCTATACAGGTAATTGGTGAAGTTCTTAATGAAGCAATGGAACAAGAGGGCTATACTACCGATATTGAACCTGTTTTTACATAAAAGGGCGTGTAAAAGGGCGATTATTAGGATTTTTAGAATTTAATACACTGATAATCAACTACTTGAATGTTTTAATTTGTAACTATGTAAGCCTGCGCTTAGTTGAAAATTTTCAAAAATCTACGACTAAGTCTTCGACGCCTTCAAAGGTGGCATTGGTCAGCGGACAACCCGGTAGCTGCTCTACACTTTTTATCGCTATTCAAATTATGAAAAATACTTGCCGCTTTTGCTTAACTTTATGTGTGATTTTGGTGCAAAATAAGACAAGTAATTGATAATCAGCAACCAAAAGTCTAATACTTACGTGGTGCAACAGAACATAACACATCCTCTTAGGTTTGCATTAGCAATATCAAAGGGAAGAACTTGAAGAAAAAATAAGAGAGCGATACCCTGAGTTAAAAACTCGTTCTGAAGGTAAGGGTCGCCCTCTTATTATCCGGAAGTTTGAACAGTTCCTTTAGAATGTGCAAGTAATTGACAGTCAGCAAGTAACTAACACGAACCTCAAGGACATGACACGCTTTAATTTGACTGAATACTTGCGTCAATCTAGTAATCCGCCCCCTACTGTATCGTTTGGCACTGTTTCCTTATCGCGCAGGCGGCTGCCAAAGAAGCCTGTATGTACGTGCCATGTTCTTTGCAGGTAGCTGCGGCGATGCAGCGATCTGGTGAATAATAATACAGGATCTGTATCAGGCTCAGGCGCAAAAGTAGCACAAGGCGGCGCTTCTACTACCACAGCCTGCTGATGGGCAGCCTTGAAAGCTGTCCACGAGGGATAACCCACATAAATTGCCAGCATATTGCCCGGATTTTCCTGAAAAAAGTCGCCGGGCTTATTATTGTTGATCAGGCGTTTAATCGTCGTAATAGATAGCTGCGGTGCGCCTTTCAATTCAGGATGCGCGGCTTTGAATACCTTAGTAATATCTGTCTGTAGCTCATTTACCAGCGCAGAGAAGCGGCGTTTCTTACGGCACATCTCCAGCGATTCGCCAAATTTAGGCTCCCACTTCTTTTGCCAGTCTTGTTCTATTTTTTCTTTGAGCTTCTGGCACATCAGCAATACAAAAGGAGCATCCACTTTCAAATGCTTGCGTGTATTGAAGTTTTTAGGTGGTACAAATTTTGGCATGATTAGATTAAGTTAGATTGTTGCAGAAATACCAGTAGAAAGGGTAGCATGAGGAACTATACAAATCTTGCATAGTAATGAGGGCAGCGAGATAAAAATCGAGATGCAGCGAAGCATCCGCGAAGGCAAGCAGTCAGAATCGGCGTTACGGCGACCCTTGATTAGTCAAGGAAAGAGTCATAAAAAATCATCTTATATCGCATTTACGTGGTTGATAATGCAAAATATAAGCAAAAAATGTATCCTAAAAATGCTTTTTCGCTTCCTGTGGTAAACAGTAGATTTGCTGTGGTAAATAGTTTTTATATGCCGAGCGAGCGTAAAAAAGCGTCTTTGTAAACCTTGCCGATAGGAAAAGCTTTGTCGTAGCCCTTCAAAAAGACCTCGTTTCTATTGTAACTTGCTAGGTAGTTGACATTGATGATATAGCTGGCATGTATGCGCAGGAATACATTGCCCAGATTCAGATGTGGGAACTGGCTGATCAGCCGGTCTCTGAAACCGCCTAACGAGATATGTTCTTGATTCTTATATTTTTCCTCACCTGCAATCATCAGGGCGATGCGCCCCACCGCCCCGGGTTGAGTTTCCATGTACACGATATTTGCCAGACGGATGATTTTTTGCCGCCTGTTAACGGTGAGGGTAATTGTTGCGGTTTCGTAGGCAGGCAGCGCATCTCTTCTGATATGCTCCTCCACTTTTATCAGGGCGCTTTGTAAACTGGACCAATGCCCTTTGACAACGAGTGCGTAGTCGCTGCTGAAACTCTTGTTGGCTTGCTCTAAAATCGCCTTGTCGCTACCAAGCGCAGAGATGAAAAGCACGCGAATACCGTGCAACTGATTTAAAAAATCAGCGACTTTCAAGCCATCCAGATTGTTAATATCTCCCCCGCTGAGGCGCAGGTCTATAATGGCCAAGTCGGGCTTTTGTGCCGCCGTGCTGATCCACAGGCGGGTTTCAGCATCGGTAAGCGTATGACCGACCACCTCATAACCATTTCTGTTAAGAAAATCAGCCAGCTGGCGAGCAACCACAGGCTCATCTTCTACGATCAGCACTTTCATGGCAAGGAA
Organism: Rhodoflexus sp.; assembly: GCF_053489755.1. Lineage (NCBI taxonomy): Bacteria > Pseudomonadati > Bacteroidota > Cytophagia > Cytophagales > Thermoflexibacteraceae > Rhodoflexus > Rhodoflexus sp. The sequence continues at coordinate 7,279 of NZ_JBRCHD010000040.1, read as the reverse complement.
GATTTCTGAACTGTTAGCTCAAAACAGGCGCCGTTATCATTGTAAATGTGTGGAACGGCTCTCATATCGCTGCAAGAGCGGTATAAATCGGTGAGCGCTGTTGCTCCCTGCCGCACGATAGCTTCAGGATAGCCTTTGCCATTGTCGCGGTAGAGCAGTTTCCAATAATCATCGGACTGGACAACCGCCAGACTGATGGAAGGCTCTTCCCCGTTAGTGGTTTGCAAATACTTTTCTGCGTTGTGGTAAAGTTCTACGAGCACCCGCCCAATTCCTCTGTTCTGTGTCTCGTTTACCTGTACTTTATCAAGGCGTTCAATATTGATTTTTACCCTGAACCCGCTGAATGTAGCAATATTCCTCAACGCATGTACCATTTCAGTTAGTAGTTGCTGTATCTCATGTTCGTCGCGTCCTTTTGTTAAGGCATCTTCGCTGTAGTGGAAAAAACTTGTCAAATGCCCGCGCATGGCCATATTCATAGCAAACTTTTCTAAAATATCTTTGGCACGAGGGTCATTGGTACGCCCCCTTGCCTCTTTGAGCAGTTGCTCAAATACGGCTGAACTATGGATGACCGAGTGTGCTAAGCCCTTGTGTATCTTGTAGATAGTCGCATTTTTTTCTTCCAGTTCTATGTTTTTTTCTTCTAACTCTACTTTTTTGCTTTGCAGATCGGCTGCAAGCGCATTTATTCTCTCATTACTTTCTCTGAGATTTTCTGCCTGCCGCTCAATTTCTTCTTTTTGCATAAGCAGTTCCTCATTAGCTTCCTGCAACTCTTTTGTGCGTGCGGCTACTGCCTCTTCCAGCCTTTGTTTGTCGGCTTCCAACTGGCGTACCTTGACTTTGGCTCTGTAGTTTGTGTATCCTACAGCTCCGACTCCTGCTAATAGCAACAAGGGCAGCACAATGTACTTATTCAAATACCAAGGCACACGGATGGTGAGGTAGAGGCGGGCAATATCGGCGCTGCTGCTCCAAGGACCGGGCGCGGCAGAGGCGCGTACTTCCAGCACATATTCACCAAAACCTACGCGCGGCAAATTGAGCGTATTGTTGTTGCCCATGCTTACCCACGAGGTATCGGACTTGTTGCCGATATTGAACCAGCCGTTGTCTTTCAGTATCAGGCGGTACTCGTAGCGGTTGTTATTGGGTGCGGTAAGGTCTAAGGCAGCAAAAGTAAATTGCAGGTCGTTCTCGTCAGACGCCAGATTAATTGCCTTGCGAAATTCTATCGCGCTGTCCTGTGGTACGTAATCCCTGTTGAGTACTTTCAGGTGCGTAAGCACTACGCGGGGCGCGATTTTGTTTTGCCGTGCAATCACGCTGTCGGGATGAAAATAATTGAAACCATTGGCGCCGCCGACAAAAATTTCACCGCCGCTGCTTTTGAATATCGCATTGTTATTAAAACCGCCGCTTTGCAGCCCGTGATGATAGGTATAGTAGGTAAAATCACCCGTGCGCGGGTTGAGGCGACACAAACCGTTTTGCGTAGCTACCCAGAGAAAGTCTTTGTCATCGTCTTCAATAGCAGCAATGTAATTATTGGGAAAGTTCTGAAAGCGCTCAAAAGTGTCGTCCTTTTTGAGGCGATTCAGCCCATTTTCCGTACCTACCCAAAGTTCGCCCGCCCGGCTGAAGAATACCGTCTTTACGTTGTTACTTGAAAGCGAATTCGGATCCCTGGAATCATGCTGTAATACATTGTTGAAATGCCTCATTTGGCGGTCAAACAGATAGACTCCGCGGTCTTGTGTAGCTACATAGATTTTATCGGGGCTGATAGCCAAACTCATCAACAGTCCGCCCCTAATACCATCATGCGGCTCCGGAAAGTTGGCCACATCTTTATGGATTGGATAACGGGTGAACTGTTGGGCGCGCGGATTGTAACACGCCAAATCTAAGCCCATGCCCCAGTCAATGCTCCAGATGTTGCCTTGTTCATCGGCTTTGACGTGGCTAAGGAATGGCAAACAGTGTTTATATAAAGCCTTAACATATTCAGCATCTTTTGGGTCTGCGTTGCGCGTTACCAGCGACAAATAAGCGGCTTGTTTGCTCTTAGGATTGATTTCATACAAACCTGCGCCCCAAGTGGCGGCATACGCCCGATTATTTTGATGAACTATGCTGCGAGTTTCTATCATATTGCCAACTTGTTTATCCTGCGGAATCGGCAGCGCAACAGTCGTATAGTCATTAGCCGCTCTGTTCCACACGGAGATTTTATTTTTCGTTCCCATCCAGATATTTCTTTCAGCATCCTCGGTAATAGAAAGAATATCGCGATTGGACAGCGTAGCTTTGCCGGTAACAGAGCGCGGATACTCATGGTAAAACAGTGGACGTGAGGGGAAATAAGACAAGCCGTTTTCTGTGCCTACCCAAATATTCCCTTTGCTGTCTTTGTACAAAGCGACGATGCGGTCGTTTCGGAGGGTAGTGTTGTCAAAAGGATTGCTCGTATGGTTGATGTGTTTTTGAGCGCGAAGATTTATCTCTTCCAACCCCGCATAAGAACCTACCCAAATGGTATGAGTTTCGCGGTCATACAAAGCGCAAAAAGGAGTAGAGATCGGTAATAGATAAGGCGCATCTTTTAAACTTAAAGTACGCGTATTTTTAAGATGCTTGGGCAATGTGGTAAGTTGTACTTTTTGCGTATGTAAATCATACCGCATGGTAGAGTCGCCTAGATCGCCGCCAAAATAGTAAACGATTCCCTGTTCATCATGGGTCATCACGCTTAGGCGACCGCCGGCGGGTAGCCCTTCCCCCTGATGAACTTGCACCAAGCAATCGCGGGCTTTGTCGTATTTGATGAAGCCGCCTGCGCCATAGACTTCGCCCTTGTATTCAAATAAATTGTGGAAAAAATAACGGTCGGGTTGCGTTCCCGCTTTTCGGTTGCTTTGGAAACGCAAAGTGTATGTTTGGATGCTGTCCGTTTTGATGCGGTACGACTGGTAGGCAATCTCTGCGCCGTCTTCATAAATACCCTTGCTATCTTTCACCCACCATATGTTCCCTTCGCTGTCGGCAAATAAGGGATGGATGGCAGCCGAAACAGGATATTCGTAGGGCAGCGGATAGCGTTTCCATTGCTTCAAAACGGGGTTGTATCGGTTCAAGTGCCTGACGCTCATTGCCCAGATGTTGCCCTTGCCGTCTTGTGTGATTTGAAAGATGTTATTTCCTGCAATAGAATTTTCGTTGTTGGGGTCATGCTGAAAAACCTGCATATTTCTGCCATCGTACCGCGCCAGACCTGCATCTGTTCCTATCCACAGAAAGCCTGTTTTGTCTTCAAAAATAGCGCTGATGCTATTGCTTGGCAGCCCTTCGGCAGTAGTAAGGTGGCGGAACTTGGGCGGTGTTTGGGCTTGCGCAAGTCCAAAGTGGAGCAAATATAGTATCAACAGGCAACACAAGCGCATCATGCGCAATCGCATGTAGCTTTGGTAGTAATATAAGATCATAAAGTAGTTTACTTGCTTAATTAAGCGCATTTCTGCGGCTTGAATCTATATAATGCCGACGATTTATGCAAGCAAGTGACTTAGTTTGCGGGCTTCCTGCCGGAACTCCTGCCAGATTTCATTGACTATCTGTGCAGCAGGTTTAATAGCATCTACTAAGGCAGCTACTTGACCAATTTCCAATTCTCCCTCTTGCAAATCTCCCTCAAATATGCCTTTTTTAGCACGCCCTCTACCGAGGAGGGCGCGCAGTTCCTCAACGGTAGCGCCGCGCAGTTCTGCTGTTTTTACCTGTTGGTAAAACTCGTTTTTTATCATCCGCACCGGGGCTAATTGCTTGAGTACAAGCTCGGTTTCGCCCTCTTGCAGACCGATTACTCTGGCTTTGAAGGCGGGATGTGCCGAAGACTCTTCCGAAGCGGCAAATCGCGTCCCGATCTGTACGCCCTCCGCACCCAGCGCAAAGGCTGCCAGCATTGCCGCACCTGTGGCAATACCGCCCGCAGCAATCAGCGGAATTTTGATTGCCCGCCGCACCATCGGAACGAGGCAGAGGGTGGTGGTTTCTTCGCGTCCATTGTGTCCGCCTGCCTCAAAACCTTCGGCTACTACCGCATCGACTCCCGCCTGCTCGGCTTTTTGTGCGAATTTAACGCTGCTGACTACGTGCGCCACGCGGCAGCCTGCCTCCTGCAAAGGGGCAGTCCACACAGCAGGATTGCCCGCAGAGGTAAAAACGACAGGCACCCGCTCTTCCATGATAATTGCCATGTGTTTGTCAATATCGGGATAGAGCATCGGTACGTTGACAGCGAAAACCGCCCCGGACTGCAGCGCTTCGCGGCAACGGCGGATGTGTTCGCGCAGTACGTCGGGGTACATAGAGCCTGCCCCAATGATGCCCAGACCGCCTGCATTGGCAACTGCGGCCGCTAATCGCCAGCCGCTGCACCACACCATACCCGCCTGAATGATTGGGTAACGGATGCCGAAAAGTTCCGTAATGCGGTTGCTAAAACTCATGCAGTCTGGTTAAATTCCATAAAAGTGGCCAATACATTTGCCATCAGGTAAGCGATTTGCTCCTCCTCTGCCGTCCAGATGCGGGGCGCACCTATGTGCTCATGGCACAATACGCCAATCATATCTCCCTTTACCCAAATAGGCACATCCAGCATGGAATTGATGCCCAATGGTTTCAGGTAACTCTCGCTGAACTCGCTCGTACCCGGATGTACGTGTGCATTATTGGCAGCCAGCGTGCGCTCGTTGCGGATAGTTTCGAAGTAGCGCGGGAACATATGCGCCTCTAATCGCGCTCCGGCAACGTGCTGCGAGTTAGATTTGGTGAATAAATCGCGGCAAATAATCGCCGAACGATCTTCATTATACAGCCAGACGCTCACCCGTTCTACGTTGATCGTCTGCGAAAGCAACTCTGTGATGCGATAAAACAGCAAATCAGTATTGCGCAGGTACAGTTCGCGCTGGGCAAAAAAATCGCTGAGCAGGCTGATGTTCTTTCTGCTCTCTGCCTGACCGCTTTCTGCGCTGCTTTGTGGTAAAGGAGCCGTCTGCACAAGCGTAGCAGGAGCTTTGCCAAAATCTCTGCGGATTTGCAGCATGGCGCTTTCAAATTTGGCAACCAACTCGGGTTTGTCTTCCAGAATCGTCGCTTCAATGGAGGAGACCTGCGTCATAATAGAGAGTTTTGTCCGCGCCGGCACGCCGCCCAGTTCTGTTGCTTCGCGATAAAAACTTTGTAACCGTTGTCCCATATGTGTTAGGTTTTGGGAAAATAATCAATCCAGAAATCTTTGCAAAGTTTGTTCGATACTGCTCAGGTAACTTTCCCCGAATAGGTTCAGGTGTACCAGCAGCGGATAGAGGTTGTAGATCGGTACGCGCTCGCGGAAGCCCGGCTCCATCGGCATCGCCTCGCGGTAAGCCTCGTAGAACTGCTGTTCGAAACCGCCGAAAAGCTGCGTGTAGGCAATTTCTGCCTCGCGGAAACCGAAATAAACGGCAGGATCTATCAGGCAGGGTTCGCCGCTGTGTCCGGTGATGATGTTTCCGCCCCAAAGGTCGCCGTGCAGCAGCGAGGCGGAGGTATTGGGGATCAGGTCGGGCAGTTTGTCGTAGAACCTGTCCAACTGCCGGAGCATAGCACTGTCTAACAGATTATTGTAATAGGCTAATCCTGCCTGTACGCGCAGGCGTTTTTCCACAAAAAATGCGATGCCGTCGCTCATCCATTCGTTGCTTTGGGGCAGGCTGCCAATGTAGTTATTGAAGGCCAGCCCGAAATTTTGCTGGCGGTTGCGGTGCAAATTAGCCAGACCGCGTCCGAGTTGTTCCCAATAGTCTGCTTGCCGGATCGTAGGCTCAAAAAACTCAAGTAACAGATATGCCCGCCCCTGTTGTTTGCCTGCATGAATCACACGCGGTACGGTCAGCGTTTCAGTTGCAGCCAGCAGTCGCAGCCCCCGCGCTTCAGCCTCAAACATCTCATAGGCTGCTGCCGACTCGTTGAATTTTAAAAAATACTTATCGCGGTTGGTTTGCAGCCGCACCGCATTGTTGATACAGCCGCCATGCAAAAAGTGCATGTCCTCAATCTGGTGTTCCCAACCCGTCGCTTCAAACAGTACAGACTCGAAAAACTGGTCTTGTGCATCGGTAGAAAATTCGGAAGAAAACATCGGCGCAGCAGTTTTGGGACTCTCAAAGATACAAAAGGATTGCACGGCTGCCAAAATGCGCGGGACTTTGCTTATTTTTGTTCTCAAGCCATGCAACTTTTACCCGCAAAAGATGCAAAAGCACCAAACACAGCATTTGCCATGGAAAAAGAAGAAATCAAAAAGCACCTGAAACAGGTTTTTTGGGATTTACATTGCGACCCAGAGGAACTTTATGAGGTACTTAGCAAGCAAAAAAATCAAACAGGCTATATCACCGTTGAGCGAATCTATCTCCGCCTGTTGGAAAGCTATTCATGGTATAAACTGTTGGAAATCGTCCCTTTTACCCAACTGCCTGAGATGCTTTCTGAAAACATTATCAGCCGATTAAGAGCAAACGCACTCAAAGAAAGATATAAGCATGTGGCAAGAATACTACGAAAAACAACTTTATCCGCTGCAAGATAGTGTCTTGAAATGCATGGATAGCATTCCTACCTCATTTTACCTGACAGGCGGTACAGCACTCAGCCGCGCATATCTGCATCACAGGTATTCTGACGATCTGGATTTTTTTGTTAATTACGATGATGATTTCAAGCAAAAAACCCAGCTAATCATCTCTGAGTTACAACAGCAGTTTCAAAGCCTGCACATCGCTATCGTATACGACTCATTTGCAAGATGCTTTATCAACCAAAACGGTTTACAGTTAAAAATTGAATTTGTAAATGATGTGCCATATCGTGTAGGCAAGCCCCAACCAACCTCCTTATTTTCGCAAACAGATACCATAGCAAACATCCTTAGCAATAAGTTGTCTGCACTGCAACGCAACGAAGCCAAAGACCTGGCAGATATATGGCAAATAGCTTTGCATTACTCGTTTAATTGGAAAAAAGTCATTGAAGATGCCCAAAATAAGGACATGTGGGTAGATGAATCACAGGTAATGATTGCCATTGAGCAGTTTGACTTACAGCGTCTGTCAGAAGTCAACTGGTCCATTCCTTTTGACCTTGCAGCAGCAACGCGGGATTTTGCAGTCATCGTTGAAGACCTGCTCTTTGGGCGCGACAATTCGCTGTGTGTGTAGTTTGCCAA